>JBGTCS010000364.1:0-4547 GCA_041748715.1 Pyrinomonadaceae bacterium
TACGAAAAAGTTCGCTGGGTTGAGATCGACGGCGTAAAAGGCGTCGAATGGTGGGAAGCAATGTCCGAGGACAAGAGCGACGCACGTCGGCTGCAATGGATCGCGTTTCGAAACTATCAGGGCCAGAATCAGCAGTTGAACATCATGCTGACAACAAAAGGCTCGAATTTTGATAAGCACCGCGACGATTTCCCGGCGATCATGTATTCGATGACCATCCCCAAAGGGTGAAGTTTCTGTTTACGGATAAAGTGTCGGTGCGTCGGCATGGGGAACAAAACAGCGGCGGCAGCGTGCCTCGTATTTGTCGCTGGCACCGACCTCGACGCGGGCATCGGACTCGACAGTTCGCTGAGAATAATTTGCTGTCGATCCGCATTTTACACAGATCGCGTGAGTTTTGGTGATAAATTCGGCGATAGACAAAAGCTGCGGCATCGGTTCAAACGGCCGTCCGGTGTAATCCTGATCGAGACCTGCGATGATAACGCGTTTTCCCCCTTCGGCCAGTTTATTGACGGCATCTATCAGCGGCATATCAAAAAATTGTGCTTCATCTATACCAACGACCTGCGTATCGGCGTCGACCTTTCCCATCATTTCGGCCGTGTTCGCAACCGGGATCGACCCGTGCTTTTGGCCAGAGTGGGAGGCAATCTCTTCTATAGAATAGCGAGCGTCGATGCCGGGCTTAAAGACCTGGACCTTTTGCCGGGCGATCCTCGCCCGGGTCAGGCGGCGGATCAATTCTTCGGATTTACCCGAAAACATCGAACCGGCGATCACTTCGATCCAACCTGTATCGCTATGCCGCACTTTTCGCCGCTCGTCCGCATTGTCGAACGCAAATTCTTCAACCATAATTTGTCCATCTAATAGAGTGTGGAACTCCCAATTATAGGTAAAAAATGCTCAAGTGAAAATCAGCGAACGCGGAAAATTTGATGAATGAGTTATTGGCTTAGTATTTGGGGGGACTATTCGCATCGAAGGTCGACTCCGGTCATTTCCGGCGGTTTTTCGATATTCAATATACTCAGAATAGTTGGTGCGATGTCCGCAAGTGAACCGCCCTCGGATAATCGGACATCGCTGGCCAGGTCGCTGATATAGTGGAATGGTACCGGATTGGCGGTCGCTAGCGGATTTGGCTCACCGCTTTCGGAATGGATCATTTGTTCGCAACGGCCGTGTGACGACGTGATCATAACGGCCCCGCCCACGCTCTGGACCGCCTCGCATATCCCGCCGATACAGGTGTCGATGTACTGGATAGCTGCCACTGTCTTTCGAAAATCACCCGTTTCGGCCATCATATTTGCCGCCGGAATATTTACGACAAAAAACCCATCCGGGGCGGCTTTGAGGGTTTTTCTAAATTTATCGGTGATCTTAAAACTCTGAGATTCCGGGAATGTTTCGCCTTGCGCGGTCGGAGCGGCCACGATTATTTCCTGTGCTACTCGGTCCGTATCGCCGCCGCCGTCAAAATAATAGGTTAAATGCGGCAGGCTATTTGGTTCGGTAATCTTGATGTTTGCAATTCCGTGTCGCGACAAAACGTCGCAGAGTGTATTTTGCTCTGGCTCTGGGCGAAATGCGGTCGGCAGATCAAAGCGATTGTCATATTCGACCAGGCAGACTGTCTCGACAACCGGTTTTGTCCCGTTATCGCCGTCCGGCACACAGAGCGAGCGAACCAGTTGGCGACTCGTTTCGGGACGATGATTAAAAAACATTACCAGGTCGCCGTTTTTTATCGTCGTCATCGGAACGTCAGGTGATCTCTCAATTACAATCGGCGAAATAAATTCGTCCGATATCCCGCGAAGAAACGAATTGCGAATCGCGGTCAGGGCGTCGTTTGTTCGTTCGCCCTCGGCATGAACAAGCATCGTAAAAACGCGAGCGGTGCGTTCCCATTTTTCGCTGCTGTCCATCGCAAAAAATCGACCGCAAAGCGATGCGATCTGCCCGACTCCGATATCCGCTAACTTGATCTCAAGCGCCTCGACATAAATATCCGCCGTACGTTCGGGCACGTCGAGTCCGTCGAGAATGCAGTGAATAAAAATATTTTGGACGCCATGCCGTTTTGCGACCCGCAGCATTGCAAACAAATTCTCAGTCGACGAGTGCACGCCGCCGTCACTCAAAAGTCCGATCAGGTGCACATCCGCATTTTGCTCTTTAGCCTTTGCAAAAGCTTGGTTTATGACCGCGTTTTCGATAAATTCACCAGATCGGACGGCGTTTCTTATCCTATCGATATCAGTCAGCGCCGGGCGGCCGGTGCCGATATTTAGATGACCGACCTCCGAGCTGCCGGTGGTTTCGTCGGCCTGCCCGACAACCGATCCCGATGCGCAAAGAGTTGTCATCGGATAGTTACGGCATATCTCGTCATAATACGGCGTATTGGCGACCGCGATGGCGTTGCCCTCGGTCCGCGGAGCGTAGCCCCAGCCGTCCAAAATGACAAGTGCCACCGGGCGCCTGATTGTCGAGTTATTAAGAGTCATTTATCCTTTCGGATCCAATTTCGATTTCAAAAAAAAATAGGATTGCTTGAATTGAACTGTCAGGAATGCAATTCAGTGTCCGTCGGGGCACGTTCTAATTATAAGCGAATCGGGTGTGACAAATGCAAGGTTTAGTTGCTCTAATACGCATCGGGTGCTGTCCGCTCCATCCAGCGTTCAGGAAATCTAAGCGGCCCAAACTCAAAAGGCTCGTACAATCCATGTGCGTCACGCGTGGCGAGCACCCAGCGCCTGAGGCCCTGCAGGTCCGGGTGGCCGACGATAACATCCATCAGCCATTTACCAAGTCCGCGGCCGCGAAATTCCGGAATAATAAAAACATCCCCTAGATATGCAAACGTCGCCTGATCGCTGACAACACGGGCAAAACCAACCTGCTTCGAGTCGTGATACAAACCAAAACAGATCGAATTTTCAATGGCGGTTTGAGTCTGCTCCACTGTCCGGGTTTTTGCCCAGTACGACTCGTCCGTAAAGAACGTCTGGATCACGTCGATCTGTAATTCCGTCTTATCGGTGCTGATGCGAAATTCGGCTTTTGTCCATTCCATAGGTTTTTCGGTCAAATTTACTTACGCGAGTTGTTTGACATATTCATCGACCTCGCGCGACGAGTTAAGTATTACAATATTCTTTTCGGTAAACTGCTCCAACGTCTGAATACCCCGGAATTTCGTCCGGCCCGGATAATTCCAGACCCAAAGAATAAATTCGAGATCGAATTTTTCGTCACAACCGGGCGTCATATCCGGCCGGCTTTTACCGTGAAACCAAACAAACCGCTTTAAGACCCGATACAGGCAAACATAGCGGGGAATATTCAGAAAGACGATCGTGTCGCAAGCCCGCATCCTGAGTTCGCGCGTGCCGCCAAAATTGCCGTCAATCACCCACGAATCGCCCGCCAGAACCCGCTCGACGATCTTTTCCCATTCATCGACAGGCGTCTTGACCCAACCGGGCTTCCAGTAAAGCTGGTCAAGGTGAATGACATCTATCGCCAGAGCCTGACCCAACCGTTTGGCAAATGTCGATTTTCCCGCACCGCCCGAACCGATGACAATGACCTTTTTCATTGGACGCCAAGCACCCGTCTCGCCCGAACTCTGAACGCAATGGTCGTATGAGGCGAATGTTTTTCGGCCAAGAGCCGGAGTTCATCGAGCAACTCCGGCTCGCCGTTTGCGATCCTCGCTGCCGCCGTTAAAGCAAAAACCCGAACCGCCACGGGCTGACCGGCATCGTCAACAAGTTTGTAGCACGAATCAAAAACTCGCCCGTGAAAGCGTTTGGGAATATCGACAAACTGAAGCATCCTTGCCACATTCCTAAGTACCGCCGGATGAACGTCCGTACGTTCGAGTTGTTCGGCCAACTTACCAAAATACGGCTTGACCATTTCATTGCGATGCTCGGCACAATAATTTACCACCCAGGCCGAGCGCTGCGACAGGCGATAGTTGGCGCAGAGAAAATAGTCCATCAACTCCTCAAACTTAACCGCATCGCCGTCGATGTAACGCACGATCTTCATCGTCTGCGGTTTGGAATGCCCGGCGAGGAGAGCTTCGCGGATGTTCATATTTTTCTTTCTTTGCGCGCTTAGCGAGCTTAGCGGTGAAATGTCCCGCAAAGACGCAAAGCCCGCAAAGACAGAGCAAAGACTCACGCGCCGATCTGGTAAAACGCCTTCCGCCCCGGATATTTCGCCGAATCCCCTAAGTCCTCTTCGATACGAAGAAGCTGATTATATTTTGCGATCCGATCCGAACGGCACAGGCTGCCCGTTTTGATCTGTCCGGCATTTGTCGCGACCGCAAGATCGGCAATAAATGAATCTTCGGTCTCGCCCGACCGATGCGAAATGACTGCCGTCATATTATTGGTTCGCGCCAGTTCAATGGCATCGAGGGTTTCGGTCAGCGTGCCGATCTGATTTACTTTGATCAGTATCGAGTTTGCCGCACCGAGTTCGATTCCCTTTTGCAAAAACTTGACGTTTGT
>JBGTCS010000365.1:0-3226 GCA_041748715.1 Pyrinomonadaceae bacterium
GCCGGTCAGCAAGATATGATCAAGTGCCTCGCGCCGCTTGAGCGCGGCCTTCATAAAGATACGGAGGTTTTCTTTGACCTTGGTCTGACCGATGTATTCCGAAAGCTGCGTCGGGCGCAAGGTTGCGTCGAACTGACTTTCGTCATCCGGAAAGGCATCGCCCTTAATGTTTATGGCTTCGGCACTTTGCATTCAAATATTTTGCCTATTCTTACTTAGCGTGCGTAGCGGACTTTGCGTGAAACATTCTTTTCATAAAGTGACTTTCGAAACAACTGAGTGACAGCGGACTATTCTTCTAAACCATTAACAACCCTTCGAATACCATGCCTAATAAGTGCGACGTTAAAGTTTATCAGAAGCCCGAGCTTCATGTTCGCCAACTTAAGATAATTTAACAAGACTTTTCCATGAATCGGTGCCAGAGCCTCTATGGATTTGCATTCGATAATTACCTTATTTTCGACCACAATATCGGCACGAACCCCTAGGTCTAACCGAATATCTTTGTAAACTGCCGGTATGCCTCGTTCCAAAGCTATATTTAGCCCATTGTTTTTCAATTCGTAGGCCAAAGCGGCTTGGTATACAGTCTCGAGGAGCCCGGGGCCAAGGCCGGTATGAACCTTAAAAGAGCAGTCAACGATAATTTTTGAAAGTTGATTCTCATGCATATTGGAATTTTCACGCAGAGACGCCGAGATCGCAAAGCCGGAATTTCTGCTTTGCGTTGATGCCTCAAAATACTCTCATTTTCCACCAGAATAATAGAACTTACTAAACATCAAAGTCGCCGGAATATCAATTAAAAAAGCAGACCTTTATTATACAAAGCCAAAATATCCATCGAAAAAGCGACCGCACAATGGAGCGCGAGACCAAGCCAAATGCTGCCATTTTTGTAGCTGATCCACCCGAGAAATATACCTGCGATAATGGCAGCAAAAGCCTCGGGCATCGGCTTTTGAAAATGGATCATTGTGTACGGCACGGTCATTACGAATATTGAGTAGATGCCGAGCGAAGGCTTTAGGCTGTGTACCAGGAAGCCGCGGAAGAAAAACTCTAGTCCAAAAAACTGTAGGAAATATGCCAGTTCCCAAATGATAAGCGTCGAACTCAGATACGCGGCGCCGTTGTACACTTTCAAAAACGGATACTTGGCCGCAAAACTCGCCGTCAGCGACATCAGATAAACGATCGGCAGCATTATTGCGATACAAACGCTGAGGAGTTTTACAAAACCCTTCTCGATCGAGAACGCCAGGCCGATCTCGCTAAGATCCCGCTTTTGAACAAATTTTACAAACAAGGCCGGAACCACAAAATAGAACGAAATCGACACAAAAACCCACCAAACAAGGGCGTATAGGTTATTGTCGGTCGGATGGGCGGCTTCGACACCGATATACGAGAAAGGTGTGATCGATAGAACGGACTCAAGATAAGAAGGATGCTTGAGATACGTAATGCACGTCAGACCGATAGCCGCATAGACGAGAGCAAAAACGGCCCGGCGGTCCGAAAGCTTAAAATCACCGCGGATTTGTCGAGCGATCTCAAGCATTCGATATTTTATTTAGCGAGTATCTGTAAACCGCGTCTGAGAAGTTTTTGAACCGAGATCTCGATGCCTTCGCCAGCAGCCTGATTGAGCGCTTTTTCGGCGGCGTTTTTCTGATATCCAAGATTTATAAGAGCCGATAAAGCGTCGTCAAAGACCGCATCTGTCGGCATCGAAGTTCGAGAAGCCGGATCGAGAGCTGCTCCCGCCGCGGACATGTCGCCGACCTTATCCCGAAGTTCGATCACAAGCCTTTCTGCGGTTTTCAACCCGACACCCGGAATGGATTTGAGACGGGCCAGGTCGTTGCCGCGGATCGCCATAATGATCTCATCCGCATTCATTCCCGAGAGCATCGCGATCCCCGATTTTGGCCCGATACCTTGGACAGAGATCAACTTTAGATAGAGGTCGCGTTCACGCAAAGTTTTAAAACCGAAAAGCTGTATCGCGTCTTCGCGGACGTGGGTATAGATCCTTAGCGACACATCCGCGCCGATCTCGCCCAGTTCGTAAAACGTGGTCAGCGGGATCGAAACCTCGTACCCGACGCCGCCGACGTCGACAATCGCGGTGTTGGCATGTTTCTCAAGAAGTTTTCCGGATAGATAAGCTATCATTGTTTCACACGTGAAACGAGAATTGTAGTGCAATTCTAATCCCTGAGCAACGGCTCGCCGCCGCATTGCAACCAAATAAGCAGTAATTTAGCGAGTGAAACAAAAATGGCTTTGCCGATGGCGTCCAAAGGTATAAGATAGAAGTGGCACCGCTGGTACACGATCACGTCGGGTTTAATGTGTTGTTATAATTTTCAGAGGATTTATATATGCAGAACAAGGGATTTTTAAGGAGAGTTTTTCCGTTTCTAACGGCATTTGCAGTCGGACTGTTTATCACTAGTTTTTTTGTCGACCTGAGCCGTCCGAGCTTTCGGAACCGCGGATTTGGCAAGCGAAGTCAGGAGATCAAACGCCTGCGAACGGAAAACGAACAGCAGCGAATGGAAATTCTGCGGTTGAGAAATGAAATCGAAAATAACCATCGTCTTCCGCTTGAAATGTTCCATGACGATCACGAAGATTGGGTAAAACGCGGGCCGGAGTTCCCTGTCGAAGGTCCCCCGCCGCCGGTGCGGGTAAAACCTCACGTACGACACCACTAATTTAATTCCCATTATTGAGCCACAGGTTAACGCGTCGCCGGGCGATGTGTTAATCTGTGGTTTCTTGTTATATGGACGAATCGAAAGCTCGAAAACAGATAATCGAGGTCGGCAAACTACTGTATGAACGCAGCTATGTTGTCGCGTCCGACGGTAACGTCAGCATTCGCTTGTCCGACGATCGCGTTTTGGCGACGCCAACTATGACCTGCAAAGGGCGAATGACCGAAGATTGCCTTGCGATCACCGACATGGATGGCAAGCCTGTGACGGACAAACGGGCTTCGTCCGAGCTGGCGATGCATCTGCTGATCTATAAAATGCGGCCCGACATCAAAGCCGTGTGTCACGCTCACCCGCCGCACGGGACGGCCTTTGCCGTTGCGGGTCTTGCTATCGATAAACCCATTTTGTCTGAAGTTATCTTAACGCTCGGATGTGTGCCATTGACCGATTACGGAACGCCATCAACCGATGAGCTGACCGAATCGATGAAG
>JBGTCS010000366.1:0-2752 GCA_041748715.1 Pyrinomonadaceae bacterium
TGATGACGAATTGCAGGCCGTCGTGCTCGGTTATGATGTTCGCGATCTGATCGTTGACGGACGCGACATTTGGGCGGCGACGGAGAACGGCGGTCTTTTGCATATTGTGCCGGACGAACTTTACGGATGGGTCGTGTCGGATCTTAACGTTGAACAGGGACTGCCGTCACAAAAGGTCTTTGCATTGCTAAAAGACGATAACGAAATGCTGATCGGAACAAACCGCGGGATCGTCAGCTATCAGCCGAGTTCGGTTGCTCCAAAAGTGCTGATCAGCCGCGTTTTGAGCCGACGGCTGCATGATCCCGCCGAATGGACGGGAACGATCGCTCTTGAATTTCCACAAAATTCGCTGCTTGTCGAGGCTTCGGGACTCAGCAGCCGAACCTTTCCGGAGCAGTTTCAATATTCATTTTTGTTGAAAGACGCGGCCGGGAAAATGATCGAAAAACGGCTGAGCAGAGAGGCCCAATATTCGGCCGCCAATTTGAAACCCGGCGAATATTCGATCGAGGCACGAGCTTACAGCAAGGATCTACTTGTTTCCGAACCCGCCGTCGTGCGGTTCTCGATAGCCATGTCTCCGTTTCCATGGACCGCGACGGCTCTTGGAGTTTTGCTTTTTATCGCGATTCTCGCCTTGATCTGGGCGATCGTCGAACGCCGCCGGATCGTGCTGCGAAACAGGGAGCTCGCTCTCGCCCGTTCCGATCTGGCAAACGAAGCCGAACGTGAACGCGGCCGCATCGCTCGCGACCTGCACGATCAAACGTTGGCCGATCTGCGGAGTTTGATGATGAAAAGCGATCGGCTCTTGCCCGATAATCCCGAATTTCGGGGTGAGATCGAATCGGTTTCGACCGAGATCAGGCGTATCTGCGAGGATCTGAGTCCATCCGTTTTGGAGAATGTCGGACTTGTCGCCGCTCTCGAATTCCTTTTGAGCCGATCGGTCGCGAACCACCGATTCACGGCCAATGAAAATTCCGACGAATTGGTGAAATTCCCGCTTTCGGTCCAACTCCATATTTACCGCATTGCTCAGGAAATACTCTCAAATATCAAACATCATTCCAGCGCAGACCTCGTCGAGATGAGTGTCGAGGCATTTGTCGATCAGCGACTGATCCTGACAATCACCGACAATGGAATGCCATTTAGCCCGAATAGTGCAATAGATCGGGGTCGTGGTATCTCGAACATCAGATCGCGGGCAAACATCATAAATGCTCAGATCGCGTGGGACGAAGGGCCCGAAGGTCATAATCTCTTTACTCTGATAATCGCGGGATAAGACCCTATTCACCTCAGCACAGAATTTGAATTGGGGCGACGAAGAAGTTGCAAGATGGTATGTACGCCGACAAATGGCAGGATCATAATAAAGGGAACCGTAAGTACAAATAGAGAATGTTCCCAAAATTCGAGTCCCTGGTTATAAGCACCGTTTACCAACGGAATTGCGATCGTCACCGCGTAATAAATGGCAAACGGGAAAATGTATCGGCGAAAATTTATCGGCCTTGAACTCGTTCTATCGACTGATCCAAATGATTCACTGAGAAAAAACAGCGCAATTAGAAATCCAAAATACACGACTATACCTTCAAGGCGATGAAACTGTTCCAGGCTCAGACCTATGGTCGCGGGATCAATATCCCGCATGTTCAAAGCGATGGAAATGCGAGTGGCATTGGCGATAATTGTCGTTAGGTAGGCATAAAATATCGCGAGCGGCAGGAAATGCCATTCCATATTTCCATTATGAGACTTCCAAAGTTTCCAAAGCGAAAGCATCAAAAATGCTGTGATCAGAAAGTTGATCCCGGAACAGGAAGCGGCGATTAAAAAGGTGTGATCGCTGCTCATATATCCGGCATTTGATTCAAAAGTGAATCTCATGCCGGATATAAATTCTACAAGCCACGTCGTTGGGGCCAGTACCCATCGGAGCCCATCGACATTCGTCGAAGCGTAATAAAATTTTAATGCGGCAGCAATGGCCAGGACTGCTGTCAACTGGCCAAAGCTCCGTAATTTAACGATCGGTTTCATATGTCACCTACCCAATAAAACGGTCGAGCGTATTATCAAAAGCACTCCATCTGCGTCGGGCGATCAGTATGATCGCGATCAATCCGAAGGCGATCAAAAACCAGACGGCCTCGGGCTCGCTGCCGACCGCCATATCCGTGACGCCGAGCGGTAATGGCAGCGGTTGGTCCACGTCATCCGCCGATCCGTTCGGATTAACGACTTTTTCCCTAACTGCGATAAATGAAGTGTATTTGGTCAACAAGCTATATTTCAGACCAAGAGCGGTGATCTCTTTTACTCGTCTGTCCGAAATATTCCACGATCCGTAGTCCGAAAGCTCATCGATCCGATTGCGTGCCCACAGGTATCGGAGAGCGAGATTGGCAGTGTCTGGTTCGTAGGCGGCAACATCCAAACTGGCCGCATAATTTCCCAGACCGTTCTTTCCGGTCAGCTCAATCGTGCCGCCAACGGGGCCTCGCCATTTTCCAAACACGATTATCGGCCTTTCAGCCAACAGATCCGGCAGATTGGCGGGAAAAACGTCATAGGTGTCAAAGCCGCTGGTATTTAACCTGATGTCCGTCAGGACAGGGCTCTGGATATATTCACGGAATTTGGCGGCAATGCCGGCAGCCTCTGACTCTTCGGTTACGATAAATGGCTCGCCCATACCGGCCTTCGCGACGCCCTCTATCAAATACCGGTTAACGGA
>JBGTCS010000367.1:0-3878 GCA_041748715.1 Pyrinomonadaceae bacterium
GGGACGGACCTCGACCACAGGATCGAGCAGTCCTGTGGGCCGGATTATCTGTTCGATCACTTCGCCCTCAGTCTTTACGAGCTCGTATGGACCGGGCGTCGCCGACACATATATGGTTTGGCCGATACGTTGCTCGAACTCTTGAAAATTCAACGGCCTGTTGTCTTTCGCACTTGGAAGCCGAAAGCCATATTCGACCAAAGTTCCCTTTCGCGACTGGTCGCCTTTGAACATCGCTCCCAATTGCGGAACCGTCTGATGCGATTCGTCGATGACCATCAGGGCGTTCGACGGCAGATAATCAAGTAATGTCGGCGGCGGTTCGCCGGGCAATTTCCCGGTCAGATGCCTCGAATAGTTTTCGATCCCACGGCAAAATCCCATCTCTTTTATCATCTCGAGATCGTACATTGTCCGCTGGTGAAGACGCTGGGCTTCGACGATCTTGCCTTCGCCGACGAGGAATTCCTCATGTGTATCGAGTTCGGCTTTGATCGTTTTGACCGCACTTTTGATCGTCGATTTGCTCATCACATAGTGCGTTTTTGGATAGATCGGCACCCGCGATTCGTGTTTCTTGATCACCTCTCCCAAAAGCGGATCGATCGTATATATTGCATCGATCTCGTCGCCCCAAAATTCGATACGGTAAGCGTTATCCTGATAACTGGGATAAAGTTCGACCACATCGCCACGGACCCGAAACACACCGCGATCAAAATCGATATTGACGCGTTCGTATTGCAGCTCGACTAGCTTTTGCAAAAACTCTTCGCGTTTCAGCTTCATACCCGGTTCGATAAATACGAGCATGCCAAAATACGCGTCCGGATCGCCGAGGCCGTAGATACACGAAACCGAGGCGACGACGATCACATCGCGCCGTTCGAACAAGGCGCGGGTCGCCGATAGACGCAGGCGGTCGATTTCTTCGTTGATCGTCGCTTCTTTCTCGATATAAAGATCCGACGCCGGCACATACGCCTCGGGCTGATAATAGTCGTAATACGAAACAAAATACTCTACAGAATTGTCGGGAAAAAAGGTTTTGAATTCCTGATAAAGCTGGGCAGCGAGTGTTTTATTGTGGGCGAGAACGAGCGTCGGGCGCTGGGTCTTTTCGATCACATTTGCGATCGTAAATGTCTTACCGCTGCCGGTAATACCAAGCAGCACCTGATCTTTTGTTCCGTCATTTAACCCGTCAACAAGCTGTTTTATAGCTTCCGGCTGATCGCCTTTCGGGGTGTTTTCAGAAATGAGACGAAATTGCATGGTTCAATCTTAAACCATTCATTCCGAGGAAAAAAGGGGCACTGAAACTCTAATAAAAGAGTATTCGGTTAGCTAATATTTGTGGGTTTTACGCATTACGCGATCTCGAAGTGTTTCGTATTGGTCGGTTAAAGCGTCACCGCGGGCCGTGTAAATGTCGGTCACAAGCTGCGAATCGGACGGCCGAAATGCTCGAAGCATGATATTCCGATTTCTTACTATTCCGTGAGCGTCGATCACCACGACAGCTCGGGTAAGCGAAACTGGATAAAGCCAATGCTGTCCAAAAACTCTGGTGATCTTTCTGTCCGGATCGGCAAGTAGCTGTAACGGGAGCCGCTGGCTATTTGCGAAAGCCTGATGTTCGCTGGGCGTTGCCGGAGAAATACCGACGATGGTTGCCTTGGTCTCAAGATACGTTTCCCAATTATCCCGGACGGAACACAACTGTTTTGTGCAGACCATCGTCTCGTTCTGCGGATAAAATAATAATACCGTGACGCCGCCAAGTTGATCGGAAAGACGCCATTCAGTTTCAATTTCAGTTTTTAATGAAAAATCAGGAGCCGGACAACCAATTTGAACATTCTCGCCGGGCGTTGATTCATATGATTCAATATCAAACATGGGAATGGTACCTCTCAAAATCCCATCCGGAAATAAAGCGTATTCTAAACTGCCACAGCTCCGCAGTGATTTAATGTATCAACAATTCGCTCGGTCACCTCGGCCGAAAATGCGCCGGAACGCTGGAGTTTTGCGAGCTCCTCAATCGTGCGTTCATCGGGAATCACTTTCAAAACATGAAGCAGGGCAAAGCGAACGCGTTCGTCGCGATGGTCCTTGATGGCGTTAAAAATCTCTTCGGTTTCGCCCGACCTAATAAGAACGGCGACCAGTGCGAATGCCTCATAGGCAACTTTGAGATCCTCATGGACGAGCCGGTCAAAATATTTGACTACAAAACCCGATTCGAGGGCGGCCCGTGCCGCATGGCTCATACGAAACTCGTCATTTGTCTCGATTATCCGTTTCCACGAATCCGCTCGGTCAAAACTCAACCGAAAGAGCCCGCGAGCAGCAGCCGCTCGAACCTCTCTTGTCGGGTCGGCACAGGCAAGCAAAATTGCCTCGAAAACCGATTCGTGGTCAAAATCGGTCAGGATCGAAACCGCCTTGGACCGCAAATTGGCCGACAGATCATAGAGTGCGATCTGAGCCAACGCTTCGACCGAATTCCGCGAACGAAAAGCTGTCAAAACCCTAACGGCCAGATCCCGTACGGCCTCGTCCTCTTCAAATTCATCACCAGCCTGCTCGATTGCCGCCACTATCGATACGTCGTCTGAGGTCGGGAGCGGTGTGTAAGGTTTAGATGGCAACAACTCGATAAACGTATTTATCGGCAAGCTTACATACTGCAGCTTTCGCATTTTTTCCTGAAATAGTTTGGTATCGACATTAGCGTCCGATGTGGATATAGCGGGGATTTTTGGAGCGGTTAAATTATCCAGTTCTGTCTTTGACCTACTGCCCACACTGACTCTTGGGATTTTAACTGGTGACGCCTTTCCCTTTTTCAACCAAGCATCCGCTTCAGAGCTGTTGATATCGTAACTTCCATTATTGCCGTAATAATCTTTATAGCGATTCTTATCATTTAGTTTCGGCTTATTGTGACCCGTTTGACTCTTGCGCCAAAAATAATACGAAACACACAGGCTGGCGGCGACGATCACCAAGATGACGTAGCCCATAATGCCGCTACCCGCACTTTCCTCAGCTTGCCCGTCAATAGCGGCTGACTGTGCGGAGATAGACGCGGTCAACATTGAAATCAATAACAACGTTCCAAAGTTTCGAAGATTAAGAAATGAATTGCTTCTCATTAAGATGTGTTCTTTGCGGGAATCCCCTTGTAGTAATTTCTGACTCAAAGTAGCGGAGGGTTCAACGGCGATCGTCCTGGACGAAAAGGCCACAATCCATTATGCATGTTTTACTTCCAAATGTCACCACAAAAGTTAACAACGTTGATACTCGTTTAACAAGACAAGCATTCCATTAATTTTAGCTCGGCATCCAGCTGGCTTTACCTAACCAATGGCGGCGTATTAAAATTATCTGCCGGGAATTAACTTGGTATTAGTTTATGAAAGTAGCTCCAACCGTGTCCGAAGCCGACCTTCCTGGCTTACAGCTTTTGCATCGCGGCAAAGTCCGGGATGTTTACGAGGTCGACGAGACCAAGATACTTTTGGTTGCGACCGATCGAATCTCCGCATTTGACTGCGTTTTGCCGACAATCATCCCAGACAAAGGCAAGGTTCTGACGCAGTTGTCGAGTTTTTGGTTTGAACTGCTCCGCGATATCGTGCCGAGCCATTTGATCACAACAGACATCGACGCCATGCCCGAATCTATTCGCTCGAATGAATGGTTTCGTGGCCGTTCAACTTTGGCTCATCGCACCGAGGTATTTCCGGTCGAATGCGTCGTGCGGGGCTATCTCGAGGGTTCGGGGTGGAAGGATTACAAGGTCGCTGCCAGCCTGTGCGGCCACAGCTTGCCGCCGGGGCTGAAGCAATGCGACCGGCTTTTTG
>JBGTCS010000368.1:0-3438 GCA_041748715.1 Pyrinomonadaceae bacterium
CCTTTGATCCCGACAATCCACAATTTGTTTTAGGGGGCAGCTACCAGGGAACGATCGAGGTTTTGGACGTCAACGCCAACGCCTCGACAAACATCATGGCGGCTCCGATCCAATACCTCGGCATGGACGCCAAGGATATTAAATATCGCTATAACTGGAACGCCCCGATCATCTGGAGCAAGCACGAACCCAACACTTATTATCACGGCTCGCAATATCTGCTGAAAACAAGCGATATGGGCAAAACCTGGAATGAAGTGTCGCCCGACCTGACGCGAAACGAGAAAGAAAAACAAGGCAAAGGCGGCGGCCCGTATACAAACGAAGCGGTCGGGGCAGAAAACTACGGAACACTCGCCTACGTCACCGAATCGCCCCATGAAAAAGGAGTTATCTGGACCGGAAGCGATGACGGTTTGGTATATCTGACCCGTGATGGCGGGGCGACGTGGAAGAACGTAACTCCATCGGGACTGGCTGAATCTTTGATAAATGCGATCGAGGTTTCTCCTTTTGACAAAGGAACGGTTTATATCGCGACAACCAGATACAAATTTAACGACCATGCTCCCGGATTGTACAAAACCACCGATTATGGCAATTCGTGGACAAAGATCGACAACGGAATACCCGGAAATGCATTTACTCGCGTTGTTCGCGAAGATGACGTACGGCGTGACCTATTGTTCGCCGGTACCGAACTTGGTGTGTTTATCTCATGGAACGGCGGGCGTGACTGGTCGCCATTTCAGCTAAATTTGCCCATCACGCCGATCACTGATCTGCGAGTGCATAGGGGCAATCTGATCGCCGCTACGTCTGGACGGTCGTTTTGGATACTTGACGATCTGAGTTTGGTTAGGCAATACAAGTCGGATACAGCAGCTTTTTCTATCTTTCGCCCCGACAATGCCTATTTGGTAAACGGATCCAGCGAACTCGACACGACAGATGAGGATTTCACCGGGGCAAATCGTTTCAGAGGTGTAAATCCAGCGAACGGTGTAGTCGTTTATTATCATTTGCCCGAGTTGAAAAAGACGGACGAGATATCGATGGAGGTCCGTGACGCGGCGGGGAATGTTGTTCGAACCTATTCGTCAAAGGCGGACAGTACGTATAAACGGTATGATGGCGGGCCGAGACCTGAACCACTTTTGCCCAAGGCGAAAGGATTGAATAGATTTGTCTGGAATTTGCGGTACCCGACGATGCCAGGCGTGACCGGCGTTTATATCGAAGCCGGTTACAACGGTCATAAGGCGCCGCCCGGGAAATATAACATCACCGTGAAAATGGGCGGTCAACAGGTCTCGACCGACGCCGAGATACTCGCCAGCCCGATCTACCCGACGACGACCGCCCAATATAGGGAATATCATCAGATAATGTCCGGCATGGAAGGTGAAGTGGCGAACATGCACCGCATGGTGAACAGCCTCTATGAAAAGCAGAAGCAGCTCGAAACACTGCTGAGTTCCCTGCCCGCCGGGGAAAAATTTGACGCGATCAAGAAAAACGGTGAGGCATTGCTCAAAAAGATGAAAGCCTGGGACGAAGATATGGTCCAGCGAAAATCAAAAGCGTATGATGATGTCGAGAATTTCCCAAATAAGTTCACGGCAAATTACATGTTCCTGATTAACCAGACCGAGAGCGATATTCCCCGTGTAAATCAGCCGTCGGTTGACCTGTTAAAAAAATTGAATGGCGAATGGGTCGTGTTGCGTGCCCGTGCAAATGAGATCCTCGACAAAGACATTCCGGCATTAAACAAACAACTCTGGGATGCCGGAAAAGGTGCGATCTGGAAGGATTAGGCTGCCCGATTTAGCGGCGGCCGTCTTAAGAGGCGGCTGGGTTTACCATTTAGTTTTTTGTTTTTGTTTCTCAAAAAAGGAATTTAAATTTAATGTCGTATAAAAGGACGATTTTGGTGTTGGTGGGGTTGCTTGCGATTGTCATCTCTACTCTGGGACAGACTGAGCGGCGAGCATTACGGCTCGACGATCTGTTTCGGATTAAAGATGTCAGGGATGTACAGGTTTCGCCGGACGGTAAATGGGTCGCGTATGTCGTCGTAACGACTGATGTAAAAGCAGACAAATCCGATTCGGATATTTGGATGGTCAGTTTTGACGGCAAAATCAATCGTCAGATCACGTTTTCGTCCGATAGCGAAACCTCGCCGCGTTGGAGCCCGGACGGGAAATATCTTTCGTTTGTCTCATCCCGGCCGGGACCAAATAAAGGCAGTCAGCTTTGGCTGCTCGATCTTGGCGGCGGTGAGGCAAAACAATTCACCGAGTTCAAAGGCCGAATGCAATCGTATGAGTGGTCGCCCGATTCGAAACGGATGGCGATGGTCATCGGTGATCCTGACCCCGACGAACCGGCAGCGGCCGGAACCCCGGCCAAGCCGCCGAAACCAATCGTCATCGACCGCTATCGATATAAACAGGACGGACAGGGTTATCTCCTCTCAAACCGTCATTCGTATATCTATCTTTACGACATCGACGGAAAGAAATTAGATCGTCTGACCAAGGGCAAGGCCGACGAGGCATCGCCCGCGTGGTCGCCCGACGGCGGTCGCATTGCGTTTGTAAGCGATCAAAGCGACGATCCCGATCGCGATTCGGTGGTGCAAATATTTGTCGCCGATTCAAAACCGGGATCAGTTGAAAAACCGGTCACACCAAAATCAAGCCGCGGAACTCGCAGCGCGCCGCAATGGAGTCCCGATGGCCGGACTATCGCGTTTCTCGAAACAGATGAATTGGCTTATGGAGCCTACAGCATGTCTCATTTAACGCTTGTTGATTCAGGCGGCGGTGCGGTTCCCGTGAGAGTAAAAGCAACCGAGGACCTGGATCGCGGTGTGTCGAATCAACGATACAGCCAGGACGGTAAGTCCATCAGTGTTCTGGTAACAGACAACCGGTCGGTGTATCCGGTTCGTGTAGATCTTGGGACAGGAAAAACGGTTCGCCTAATGGAGCCGCCAATTGTGATTTCGGGTTGGGACCAATCAAACGGTCGGGTCGCAGTCTTATCGAGCAATAGCTCGGCCCCGACCGAGATACACTCATTCGATAATGGCAAGCTCAATAGACTAACACGGCATAACGACAAACTGTTTAGCGAATTGGAACTGCCTGCTGTCGAAGAAGTTGGATTTAAGAGCAAGGACGGAACGGATGTTTACGGATTGCTTACCTATCCGATTGGCTATGTAAAAGGCACGAAGGTGCCGCTTTTGCTGAGAATTCACGGCGGTCCAAATGCCCAGGATCAGCATTCGTTTAGTTCGGAACGCCAGTTTTTTGCTGCAAATGGCTACGCCGTGCTTGCTGTCAATTACCGCGGAAGTTCGGGCCGCGGAAGAAATTTCTCCAGAGCGATCTTTGCCGATTGGGGCAATTACGAGGTCATGGA
>JBGTCS010000369.1:0-1725 GCA_041748715.1 Pyrinomonadaceae bacterium
TGCCACGCCGCGAAAATAAAGCCCGCTATCGTTTGCCCCGCCGTCTAATTTAACCCGCATGACGATCTCGTCACTTTCTTTGATTCGGCCGATCCCGCCAAGTTTTACCGTATCCGAAAATCCCGACGAAGTTGAAAGCCCCCCCTGATTCCCGCCAAAACCGGCCCCACCGACACGTGGAAGCAAAAAGAATAGCGGGATCGCAAGAGCAGCGATAAAGAGGATCAAGACGATAGATGCCGACGGAAGATGTCGCTTTGGCAAGATTAGTGTGGTCTCGGACGCCTCGTCCTTTGTTTCGGAAACCGAGCCCGCTATCTTTCGTTCGACAATTCGCGATGTTTTTCTTATTTCAAAAGCTATGACCGAACTGACGATCAATAATAAATAGAATAGGAACGATCCGAAATAGAGAGGACTGATGCTCAGGCCCGCTCCCAAAAGGACTTCAAAAAACGACATCAAGTAGAGGAATATCCAATCGCGATCGCTCTTTTTCTGCAGCAACTTTACTGCCGCCAGCGACAATATCATCCGGGCAAGAATGCCCGCGACCCACGTCTCGCCGCCCGTCGGAATAATTATCTGAAACCGCCACGCAACGTAAAACGCGGGTAATGCGAGGATGATCAGAGCCGTTCCTAGTCTCTCGGATATTTGCCACCTCGAGCCTTCGATAAACCACGCTGTTATCATCACACCGACAAACAGCGTCGTGCCGGCCACCCCAAAAGTTCCCGAAACCCACAGCGATAAAAAGCCGCAAAATACGGCTCCGTAGGAAACGAGTCGAAAGAATTTCTCGAAGTTCATAGCAAAATCAAATGCCTTTTAGATTATATCGCTTCGATGGGATGTGGCGGTAATGTTTCATTGAGAGTAATTCGATCGGTAACAAATCCTCAACTTTTCTTTGCTTCGCGTCTTAGCGTCTTCGCGGGCCATTTCTTCTCCCTGCATTCAGCGGTTTTAATACAATTTGCAACAAAGCGATAAATGCGTAATACGGAAATACTTAGCAGCGGCGTTACCCTTTTTGGTTTTTCGAGAATCTATCTCATAATCTTGTTGTCGTGCTACGCTGACCAAGACAGATCGATATGGAAAACCCGAAACTTGCTTTGAATCCAGTTGCCCCGGTTGAGGAAATCCGTGCTCATTTCCCTGCTCTTGAGCGTAAGCATAACGGCCTGCCCGTCGCATATTTTGATGGCCCCGGCGGCACGCAGGTTCCGCGATCTGTCGTCGAAGCGATGAACGACTATCTCTATAACCACAATGCCAATACGCATTGGTCATACCCGACGAGCAACGAGACCGATGAGATCATCGAAAATTCGCGACAAACGATGGCGGAGTTTTTGAACGCTTCATCGGACGAGATCGTTTACGGTCAAAATATGACTTCGCTTACATTCCATTTGGCCCGTTCGCTCGGCCGCCAATGGAACGCAGGTGACGAGATCAACGTCACCGAACTCGATCATCATGCCAATGTCGATACCTGGCGTTCGCTTGAGCGGGATCGCGGAATGGTGATTCGTGTTATGCCAATGGATACGGAAACCGGTCAACTCAATCTCAACGATCTGGCTAATTTGTTAAATAAAAAAACCAAACTAGTGACGATCGGCGCGGCTTCGAATATTCTCGGAACTATTAACGATGTCGAACAAGCAGCAAAAATGGCCCGTGAAGCAGGAGCGTTGAGCTTTGTCGATGCGG
>JBGTCS010000370.1:0-1966 GCA_041748715.1 Pyrinomonadaceae bacterium
ATGATCGCGTTTTCAAATGGAAGCAGATTCACTTATCATTTAGATTCGCTTCGTCCTCGACGTTCAGGTATATGAAAGCAATGATCCTAGCTGCTGGCTTTGGCACGCGGCTCTTCCCTCTAACAATTGACCGCACCAAGCCGGCAATTCCGTTTTTAGGAAAGCCGCTTGTGGGATACGTCGCTGAGTACGTCGCTAAATTTGGGATCACCGAGGTGGTCGTAAATCTTCACCACCAGCCCCAATCCGTGATCGATGCGCTGGGCGACGGAAGGGATTTTGGTGTTTCGATCGATTACACGATCGAGAACCCTGCAATTTTAGGCACCGCAGGAGCACTCGACAACGCCAGGGAATATCTACAGGAAAGTACGTTTTTGGTCGTTAACGGCAAGATAATTACGGACATTGATATCGGGGCCGCTCTCGAAACGCATCGCAGCTCAGGAGCGATCGCCACGATGGTCTTGAAACCGAATAAGAAACGCGAAAAGTTTACGATAGTGAATACGAAAGACGGATTCCTGACGGGTTTTGGAGATTCGGCTACACCGGTTACGGAGCAGGAGCTGCGGGACACCGAACACGAGATAGCAACGCCGCTGATGTTTACGGGTATTCACATTATGGAACCGGCTGTGTTTGACTATATTCCCCGCGGGGTGTATTCGGATATCGTACCGACCTTTTATAACCCCGCATTGCGGAAGGGCGAAAAGATCGCTGCTCACGTCACGGACGCAAATTGGTTCGAACTGTCGACGATCCCGCGCTATTTGGACATTTCTCTTGCGATGATGAATGGCGGTGACGTCTACTTTGGACGGAACTGCGTCCTTTCGGGCTCCATAAGTCTTAAAGATTCGGTAATTTGGGACGATGTCACGGTTGGCCCCGGATCGACGCTCCATCGAACTATTGTTGCCGACGGCGTTACAATCGAACCCGGCTCGCATTTTGAAAATGTTGCTATCGTCCGTGCTGACATGGTACGAGGTTGCAGCGAGA
This sequence comes from Pyrinomonadaceae bacterium, assembly GCA_041748715.1. Taxonomy (GTDB): domain Bacteria; phylum Acidobacteriota; class Blastocatellia; order Pyrinomonadales; family Pyrinomonadaceae; genus OLB17. The sequence continues at coordinate 1,009 of JBGTCS010000370.1, forward strand.
TCCCTGAGAAAGCTCTCCAGGGTTATATCCAGGGCGACAATTATATTGTTCCGTTAAATTGATCTGTAGGGTCTGACATGTCTGATTATCTCGACCGGCTAAAACAATTTTTGATCTCACGCCAGCAGCCAACTATTATTGAGTCGCTGACCGCCGATGCGTCGATCCGTGAATATTTTCGGATCTCATGGAACCGGACAAATGCCATCGCGTGCGTTTATCCCGAATCATTCGATCCGGCGGGCCAATCGTATCTGGATGTCACAAAACTATTTAGCTCAAGCGGATTGCCCGTCGCAGGAGTTTTGGACTTCGATGGCGGGTACGGCGTCATAATTCAGGAAGATCTGGGCGACAGGATCCTGCGTGAGGTCATGATCGAGGCCGACAGCGACCGGCGGTCTCGGCTTCTGGATGAGGCGATCACGCTGATTGCCCGGATCCAAACCGCGACCGACAAGGCGTTTGAGATGAATTCGATCGCTTCACAGCTAAAATTTGATCGTGAAAAGCTGGAATGGGAGCTAAATTTTTTCAAAACCCATTTTTTTGGATCGTATCTGGAGAAAACGCTTTCGCCCGCGGATGAGACAGCATTGTCGGCCGAATTTTCCGAACTTGCCGCTGAGTTGGAAACATTTGCGACGGTTTTGTGCCACCGCGATTTCCATGCCGCTAACCTAATGCTCGACGCTCACGACCGGATGAGAATTATCGACCACCAGGATGCACGGATCGGTTCGCCGACCTATGACCTGGTTTCGCTGCTTCTGGACAGGATCACCGAACCGCCTTCGCGGGAATGGCTCGCCGAAAAACGAAAATACTTTCTAAACGTCAGAATGCGGCTTGGTTTGCCAAAATTAGATGAGGAAGAATTTGCCAACGAGTTTCGCTTGCAAACTATTCAGCGATGCCTCAAAGCCGCAGGAACGTTTTCGTTCCAATCCGTAAATCG
>JBGTCS010000371.1:0-2928 GCA_041748715.1 Pyrinomonadaceae bacterium
TGCTATTTTGGAGCTGAAGCTCGGCTCGACTCGCTCCTCGCCGATTCGCAAAATCATACGCGGTTCTTGCTCGGAGCCCAATCAGTTTGGCGGCCGCGCGCGTGGTCGGCCATCGTTGCGGGCAATTCGTCGCTCCGCTCCCAGGTCAACCGGGCAAAAAACAAGGGTGTGACGGTCTCGGAATGGCCGACAGAGAAAGCCCGGCGCCATCTGCAACTGCAGGCATGTCTTGACGACTGGCTCGATTCCAAGGGATTGCCGCCGCTGCATTTTATGATCGAGACGGATACGCTTGGCCGGCTCGAGAATCGCCGGGTTTTTGTCGCCGAATGGAAAACGGGCGTCGCCGGTTTTATCGTGTTGTCGCCGGTAATGACAAGAAACGGTTGGCTGTTTGAACAATTTCCTCACAAACCGGGAACGCCGAACGGCACGGTTGAATTAATGATCGACACGGCGATGCGGACATTGGCAAAGGACGGCTACGAATACGCAACACTCGGCCTGTCGCCGCTTTCGACCCGAGCCGATTTGCCGACATTTGATAATCCGGCATGGCTTCGGTTATTTTTGTTCTGGCTCCGCAAACATGGCCAGCGGTTTTATAATTTTGACGGCCTTGATGCGTTCAAATCAAAATTACGGCCCGAAAGTTGGGAACCTGTTTTCGCGATTTCAAACGAACCTCTCGTATCGTTTCGAACGCTCTACGCCATCGCTGGAGCATTTAGCGGCAACAAACCTGTTCGTATGTTAGTCGGCGGCCTGGGGCGAGCCGCGGCAACGGAATTTCGCTGGTTGAGGAAGCGAATCGGCGGACGTTAGGTAAACACGAGATCAGCGTCTGCTAAAGACAAATATGTCAAAACGATTAGCGATTTACCATATTTCAGAGGATTTTGAGATTGACGATCTGTCGGATCCCGCGTGGGACCGGGCTCCGGAGGTTTTGATCGAAAATTATTGGTCAGGCGATACGGCTACTGCCGATCGGCATTTTGGCGTAAAAGGGATTTGGTCCGGAACAGCTCTGTATGTTCGATTTAACGCGAATCAAAATGAACCGCTTGTCGTAAATGACGATCCCGATCTAACAAAGAAAACCATCGGTCTTTGGAACCGCGATGTCTGCGAGATATTCATTGCACCCGATCGGCTGGATCCAAACCGCTATTTTGAATTTGAAGTTGCTCCGACTGGCGAGTGGGTTGATCTTGCGATTGTTGCTAATAAGAATCAGCGGGAATCGGATTTGGACTACGCGTCCGGCATGCAGTCGGCCGCGAGGATCGAAAAAGATCGCGTCGTCATGGCGATCAAGATTCCCTGGAAAGCGTTTGGTTCGCGCCCCAGAGCTGCTGATGTCTGGCTCGGAAACCTATTTCGCTGCGTTGGTAAAGAACCGACTCGCGGCTACCTCGCCTGGCAGCCGACCAATACACCGAAGCCGAATTTTCACATCACAGAAGCCTTTGGTGAGTTCCAGTTCAGCAAATAGCGGATCCCAGGAATTTTGGTTTTTGTAATTTGCGCCTAGCTTTACAGCCTCCGTAAAACTCGGCCAATGTGGGGGTATTTTTCTGCTGTCGGTAAGTTTACGGGTTCGGGAACAATCGAAGATGCCGACAACCTAAAGCCCGTGCGTGTAGTCTGGAGACTGAGGCGGAAACCCAAGCGGTAGCGCGGGTGCGCTATGACGGGAGTATTCATGATGCGGAATGCTGAACGAGCGCACCCTCCCTACCGAGGCTGTGTCAAAACTCCCATTGCGACGGCATTTTGCAGCTCTTCGTCGCCAAAGGCGACCAACATTAAAGCCTGGGGTGAAGCCGTTTCGGCGAAACCCCAGGACAGATGGTCGATGAATTCGCTCCTCGGAAAGGGAGCAACAATGGCGTTATTGTTGGTCGCATTCAGCGACCCGAACATTTATTCGGTCTTCCTGGGGTTTCATTCGCTTTGCTCATTGCACCCTAGGCTTTAGATGTCAGTCGCCGTCGGCGACAGGAAACTAATGAGTTTTGACACAAGCTCTACCGGTCGGGTTTCCGCCTTTTCGGTTTTCGCTATACCGTCATTCCGCCGTCGACCGAGATCGTCTGGCCGGTAATGTAGCTTGACGCGTCGGATGCCAGAAAGACGGTCACGCCTTTTAGCTCGCCCTCTTCGCCGACGCGCGGGATCACATTATTTTCCTGGATCGAACGCTCGTAAATATCGATCACGGCATCGGCGAGGCGCGAATGAAAAAAACCTGGGGCGATCGCGTTCACACGAATTCCTTTTCGGCCCCAGCTTGCCGCAAGTTCGCGGGTTCATCCGATCAGTCCGGCCTTGCTCGCCACATAACCGGCGTAAAACGGTCCGTTTGCGGACGAGGTCAACCCGGCGATCGAAGCGATATTGATGATCGAACCGCTGTTTTGTTTGAGCATTTCCCGACCGACCGCCTGAGCGAAAATAAAACAGCCGGTCAGATTTACGTTCAAAACCTTTTGCCACTGTTCCAGCGGCATATCCTCGGGCATTGCTCCCCACGAAATGCCGGCATTATTTACCAGAATATCGACCGATCCAAATCGCTTGATCGTTTCATCGACCACGGTTTGAACTTCATCGGGCTTGGTGACGTCGCAGGTTTTACCCGTTACATTAAAACCTTTTGCCTCAAACTCGCGGACCGTGTCCTCGAGCCATTCCGCGCGGCGGGCACAGAGCATCAAATTAGCTCCGGCTTCGGCCAACGCCTCAGCCATTTCTTTACCGATCCCGCGCGAACCGCCGGTCACGATAGCAGTTTTATTGGTTAAGTCGAATAATTCTTTAACATGTTTTGGCATAACGGTTTAGTATTAGTCGGGATGTTGACACAATCTTCTTATAAGGGCTTTTTTCTCGAAGCTCTTTAATAATAACTCTCGTTTTCCG
>JBGTCS010000372.1:0-3486 GCA_041748715.1 Pyrinomonadaceae bacterium
AATCCGCGCGAGTGCCGGTCTCTATTACGACACGGTGTATCTCGATTTCTATCAGAGAGCCCTCCAGTTCAATGGAAGTCCAAGGACCTTTCCGGTTTTTTTCACAGATCCTAACAATGTGAATGCTCCAAACTTCCCGAATAATGTTTCGACCGGGGCCGCTCCTCTGCAGACCATTACGGCGATGTCGCCGGATTTTGAAAATATGTACGCGATCCACGCGAACGCTCAGATCGAACAGGCGTTGACTCAGGACCTATCGTTTACGATCGGATATATTCATTCCGGAGGACGTCATATTCCGCTTTATCGCAGCATTAATCGGCGTCCAACCGGCGGAACTCTGGCCGACGGCAGACCGCTGTTCTTCTCGGCCGTTACTATAAACGCAACCACGCGTTTTGATCCTCGGTTCAGTGATATTCTCGTGGCTGAATCGGTCGGCAATTCGAATTACAACGCTTTGACCTTCCAGCTCAATAAACGATTTTCGAAAGGGTATCAATTCAGCATGAATTACACCCTTTCCAAGTCCGAAGATGACGCACCTGAGCAGAATCTGGTCGCAACGCAGGTCGGAAACCTTGTCGTTCAGGACCCGACCAATCGACGGCGTGATTTTGGTCCGTCGCTTGCCGATCAGCGTCACACGTTCGTAACCAGCTTTGTTGGACGACCTCAATTTGATATCGAAAATAAAGCCTTGAAATCGCTTTTGAACGATAATCAGCTCGGGATCATTTTGACTGCAAACAGCGGCGAGCGTTTCAATGTTGTCGGTTCGACCGATATGAATTTCGATGGATTTACGGGATCGGATAACCCTGTCGGCATTTCCCGAAATTCAGGCGTTACGGGCAATCAGTTTAATGTGGATCTTCGTTATTCGAGATTCTTTAATTTTACCGAACGCTACAAACTGGAGGCATTTGGCGAATTTACGAATGTTTTTAACATCAACAGTATTTTTCAGTTGAATGCGTTGGTGGTAACAACTGACCCGGTAACTGGTAATCCAACCGGCCCGATTCCGACTCCACAATTGAGAAAGTCGACCAATCAGGTAACCTCGCTCGATAGTCGTCAATTTCAGGTTGGCTTTAAGTTCATTTTCTAATCGGGTAAGCTACGTTCAAACCGGGATCGTTCGACGCGGGCGATTCCGGAAACCTTTAATTCGAATGTCAAAAGAAGCAGAACCTGAAAAAAAGCCACCCAAAGAGGAATTACCTGATTCGTGGTGGTATCGCGTTTATGCCACGGTACTGGTTGTAACTGTGGTTGTAATAACTGCGTTGTGGGCGTTTTCGCGTTATTTCGCTAGCTAAACTAACATGAGATTTTTGGACTGGGCGATTGTCGTTGCCTACTTGGCTTACGTTATCTGGGATGGGGTACGTAAGAACAAGCATGGCGGCAATATCGAAGGGTATTTTTTAGCCAATCGAAGCTTGCCTTGGTGGGCAGTTGGGCTTTCGGTAATGGCGACTCAAATGTCCGCGATAACCCTGGTAGGAACAACCGGACAAGCGTATTCCGACGGAATGCGATTTCTCCAGTTTTACTACGGACTGCCGCTTGCGATGGTGATCCTCTGCGTAACGGCGGTTCCATTTTTTTATCGCGCTCAAGTTTTTACCGCATACGAATATCTCGAAAAGCGATTTGATTCAAAAACGCGAAGCCTGACGAGTTTCTTTTTTCTAATTTCTCGTGGACTCGGCGTCGGTGTTATCATCGCGGCACCCTCGGTCATTTTGTCGATTGTTTTAGGCTGGAGTGAGATCGCGACAATTTTTCTAATTGGTTTAACAACGACGATCTATACGATGGTCGGCGGTGTCCGGGCAGTGACCTGGACAGACGTTAAGCAAATGGTCCTTATATTTTTTGGGCTCTTTGTTTGCATCTTTGTTATCATCTCGCAATTTCCCCCTCAGGTTTCCCTCATGGACGGTCTTCATCTCGCCGGTTCCGTAGGAAAACTTGAAACGGTCAATACAAGTTTTGACCTGACCGAGAAATATACGATCTGGTCAGGTTTGTTTGCGGCGTTATTTCTTTTTCTTTCATATTTTGGTTGTGACCAGAGTCAGGTCCAGCGATTTTTGACGGCCAAATCGGTAAGTCAAGGCAGAACGTCTCTGCTGATGAGTGCATTTTTGAAGATACCGATGCAGTTTATGATCCTGATGATCGGGGTCTTGGTATTTGTGTTTTATCAATTTGTTACTCCGCCGATGATTTTCAATTCGGTTGAAACGGCAAAGATTGAGCACACTGTTGAGTATAAAAATCTTGAAACAAATTTTAATATTGCTCACGATATCCGTGAAAAAGCAGCGCTAGCGTTTGTAGAAGATCGAAATGATACGACTCGGCAGGCATATATTGCGGCCGACGCAGGCTTCAACGGCGCACGGAAAAACGCAACTGAATTTGTTAAAACGGCGACCGGCAACACGAGTTTTAACGATGTCAATTACGTTTTTCCGTCGTTCGTTGTCGCGAATATGCCAATGGGTATCATCGGTTTGATAATCGCCGCGATCTTTGCGGCGGCGATGTCGTCCATATCCTCAGAGCTTAATGCGTTGGCGACCGCTACGACAATTGATTTCTATAGGCGCCATTTTAGAAAAGAGGCGACCGACGGGCATTACATTCGATTTGGCCGAATCGCGACTTTAATTTGGGGGCTCTTTGCCTGTATTGTCGCAATTTACGCGACCAACCTCGGATCCTTGATCGAGGTGGTCAACAAATTTGGATCATTTTTCTATGGGTCGCTTCTCGGCGTTTTTGTGCTTGCTTTTGTGGTAAAGCGGGCAAGGGCTCGCGGAGCCTTTTTTGGCATGATGTTTGGTATTGCTTCGGTGTGGATCGCCAGTCTTTATACAAATATAGAATTCCTTTGGTTTAACGTCGTCGGATGTCTTGTTACGGTCTCGGCGGGCTACCTGATCAGCTTAACAGTAGTAAAGGATAAGAAATAATACTTCAATGAAAATTGTTCTCCGTCGTGTATCAAATATTTCTATTGCCATATTAGCTGTTTTCAGCATATTGGCCCCGTCGGTTTCAATGCGGGCTCAGGTTCGCCCGGTTTATGACATGGGAGCGATCGGACTCGGTCAAACGCTAAAGCGTCTGCAAACGACGGCCAGCGTGATGCACACAGGCGCCCATCCTGATGACGAAGACTCAGGACTTCTCGCATATCTTGCGCGCAAGGAACAGGCCCGAACGTCCTATCTGTCCTTAAATCGAGGCGACGGCGGCCAAAATGTGATCGGCGAGGAATTATTCGAATCGCTCGGCGTGATCCGCACCGAGGAACTGCTACAGGCCAGGCGTCTGGATGGCGGATCGCAATTTTTCACGCGGTTTATGGACTACGGTTTCTCGAAAAAGCGAGAAGAAGCAGCCCGGATCTGGGGCGAACGTGAGGTTCTCGGCGACATGGTACGGGCGATCCGTTTGTTT
>JBGTCS010000373.1:0-3187 GCA_041748715.1 Pyrinomonadaceae bacterium
GTCGGCATATTTGTTGTGAGTTTCACGACCGACGTCTTACACTTTCTTCTGCGAGGATCGGCCCTGCTCGTTCTAATGAGTTTGCCTTTGCTTAATTATTTTGAGCTTACAGATCTAAGTTTTCTCAGACTTTTCCCGGCCCAAGGCGGCCTTGATCTTATCGTCAACTCTTATCAAGCATCCCCCAACGTAGCGGGACTGTTATTTGGGTATATTTCGATCGCAGTTTGGATTCCGCTTCTTTACTGGTTTATTTATAAGGTTTTTGTGACACGTGTCGTCAGGGTCTGAATGTATGCAAAAGCTCATTAAAGCAGCCATAAATGATCTGAGGCTTGTCTTTCGAGACAACTCCCTCAAGGTGTTTCTCGCGCTTCCGCTAATCACGCTGCCGGTTATCCGGTACGGCATTCCGTATGTCGTGGGTCAATACGAGATCTTAAACGATTACATAGCGATCATACTGATGTTAGCGACAATGCAGGGATCAGTCGCGTTCGGATTTATCTATTCGATGGTATTAATCGATGAAAAGGACACAAGCGTCAACACCGTCTATGGCGTTTTGCCGGTGTCAAAATTTTGGTTTACGGTGTTTCGTTTGATACCGCCATATTTATTTGCGGCGAATGCTACATTTCTGCTTTTGTTGGTCGAGCCCTTTTACAGTCTGCCGATCGCCTCAGTATTCATTTATTCGGCCATCGCCGGATTGGCATCTCCGTTTATGATCATGTTTGTCGCCAACTTCGCCTCCAACAAGATCGAGGCAATGACATGGCAAAAACTATTTAACACACCGCTTTATTTGCCGATCCTCTCGTTCTTTGTTCCCGCATCAATTTCTTTTATATTTGTAATTTTTCCGACATATTGGGTATATCATTCGTTGGATCTGATTATCAAAGGTGGTGGCATTTGGCTTTACGCGATAGCCGGATTAATTCATAATGTTCTCGTGATCACACTAATGGTTCGAAGATTTATCAGAGGACATTTCAAATAGAACTGTGTTGATCAACGCTAAATGCAAGGCAGCTAACTGATTTTGGAAATGAATAAACCAGAAATCTCTAGTATTGCGCCATTCTTTATCGTAAATGACGTGGCGGCGGCGTTTGCGTTCTATTGCGACAAACTTGGGTTTGATATCACTTTTCAGGCCGAGCCGGACGATCTGTTTTTTGGAATCGTTCAGCGAGGCGGGGCAATGATCTTTCTTAAAGACATCGGCGCCGAGCCGATGCCGAATCACACGCGAGATGTGCATAAAGGCATCGCACGCTGGGACGCTTACGTTTACGTTCCCGACCCGGACGCACTGGCAGCGGAGTTTGCAGCACGCGGCGTTGAATTCTCAGAACCGCTCAAGGACACCGACGACGGGCTGCGTGGATTCGAACTTAAGGACGCCGACGGATACGTTTTATTCTTCGGCCGTCCACGATCTTAAGGCCTGGACACTAAGGAGAAAACGCATGACGATAAAGGGAATTGTACCCCAGCTCCGAACGACGGATATGGGATCGTCGATTCGTTTTTATACTGAGAAATTGGGTTTTACGGTCGATTTCAAATACGAGGACTTTTATGCGGGCGTTCGCTGTGGCGATCAAACTATTCATCTCAAGTTCGTTAGCCATCGAGACCCGTCGATCTCGTACGTCAACGAAGGCGGCCATCTGCATTTGTATCTCGAAACCGACGGCGTGGCGGATTTTGCCAAACACCTGAAAACGCTCGGCGTGTCCGTTGTAAAAGACGTTCATGAAACTCCGTGGCAAACTCGGGAGTTCGTAATCAAAGACGACGAAGGGCACACATTGTACTTTGGCGAGCCGCTTTAGCCTCAATCATGGCCAACATCAAGCAACTTCTGCTTTTTCCGACCGCCGTCAAACACGATCCTGCTATCAATACGTGGTTTAATGCCCGTCAAGACGAGCTCGGAGCGATCGCTAGCTCATCATAGGATAAATCGAGGAAGTATCAATGTATGTACGATATGCCACAGAAGATGATCAGGCCGAGCTGTTCGAGATTCATAGAGAAGTCTTCGGTCAACACATAGAACAAATTTGGGGCTGGGACGAAAAGTGGCAGCGGGAAAACTTCGCGATGGAATTTCATTCACCAACCACGTCAGTAATTGAGTTAGATGGCCGTATCGGTGGCTACATCCAAGTCCGAGAGGAAGCGGATCGTATTTATCTTCAGAACATCGCTCTCTCTTCAGGGTTTCAAGGTAAAGGCTTTGGTTCGAGGCTCGTCGACGGACTTCAACACAAGGCGATGACACAAGGAGTGGCTTTGGAACTTTCCGTTTTCCGGACTAATTCGGACGCTCAACGTTTCTATGAACGCTGTGGGTTTCGAATCGTTGGTAAAACTGAAGCATTCGTCGAAATGTCTTGGAATTCAAAGAACACTGCCGCTTAACCGAGATCGCGAAAAGTATGAGTAAGTTGAATAACAATAAAAAAGAGTTGTTACCCGCAGACCGTGAAGAACTGCTCAGTGAATTTAAAACCAGTTTTGAGAAAAACATGGACCGTCACAAAGGTCTGGAATGGGAAACGATTCGGAAGAAGCTCGAAGCTAACCCTGAAAAACTGTGGTCGCTCAGCGAAATGGACAAGACTGGCGGTGAGCCGGATGTTGTCGGGTATGATAAAAAGTCGGGCGAATATATTTTTTATGATTGTTCAGCCGAAAGTCCGAAAGGTCGCCGAAGCCTCTGCTACGACCGCGCAGCTTGGGAATCAAGAAAAGAACATAAACCAAAAGACAACGCCGTCGGCATGGCAGCGGCGATGGGCATCGAACTCTTAACGGAAGAAGAATATCGCGAGCTGCAAAAGCTTGGCGAATTTGATCTTAAAACATCGAGCTGGGTGAAAACTCCTTCTGACATTCGCGACCTCGGCGGAGCCATCTTCTGCGACCGCCGCTTCGGCCGAGTGTTCACGTATCACAACGGCGCCGAGTCCTACTACGCCGCGCGTGGTTGGCGCGGCTCGTTGAAGGTCTAAAATTTGCACGAAGAGCCGGGTCAGAACCGGGAGCGATAGCGGCTGGGTTCTTGAATGCCGGGAATTATTCATGTTAAAAGATATTATGAGGTCGGGGCACTTTATTCTTATGCATCTCGCACTCTGCCTATGTTAGAAGAACCCGGTCGCTATCG
>JBGTCS010000374.1:0-7915 GCA_041748715.1 Pyrinomonadaceae bacterium
GAAAATCCGCTCGAAACCAGTCGAACTTGTTGATTTGCCACATACTGGCCGAGATCTTTTAATCGCCCTAAAACTGTCGCAGTTTGCTGAGCGGAAACGCCGAGCCACAACAGCGAAATACAAAAAACTACTTCAATAAATCTCATTTCATCTCCTTTTCTGCCCATCGCAGATTGGTTCAAATCCCCGACAAAAGACCAGAGTTCCAGGCTGGATCAAATATCGAATTTCGAATATAGAATGTCGAATATAGAATCTCTTCAATTCGTTATTCGATATTCGTTATTCGTTATTCGTTCTTCGATCTCACTGTTGCGTGGGCAGCGTTGGCTTTGCACCAAACTTCCTCTAAGTCAGTTGTCAACATTTCGTCCGCTAAAAACATTGATAGACAAATATCTTTTATTCTTATCTGTGTTATCCATGTTCATCTGTGGACTATCTCTTAATAAATAGTCGTAACACGTAAATTACGACTCGCCGGGTTTTCATCCAGCAGCACATTGACGCCAAAAACATTCTTCACATTTTCCGCCGTCAAAACTTGTCTTGGCGGGCCGGACGCTGCTACTTTTCCGCCCTTGAGCATAATGATTTCGTCGGCAAATTCCGATGCTAGGTTTAGATCATGAGTGATGATGATGGCTGAATTTTTGTTTTCCAAACATCTCTTGCGGACGAGCCGAAACATCATCGCCTGATGAGCCAAATCGAGATTTGCGGTTGGTTCATCAAGCAACAAAACTCTTGCATTCGTGGCTATCGCCCTTGCCAAAACCACCCGCTGCCGCTCACCGCCCGAAAGTTCATTCATTAAACGATCCGCGTACTCCGTCAAATCGCATTGGGCCAAAGCGGTTTCTGCAAAGTCAATATCCACGTCCGTTTCCCACCCAAAAGCACCGCCATGAACAAATCGCCCTGACAATACGAATTCCAAAACCGTCACCGGAAATCGAGTTTCATTTTCCTGAGCAACGACCGCGATATTTTTAGCGATCTCGCGGCGGGACATGTCCGGCAACAACCTGCCGTAGAGGCTGATCTCGCCTTGCGAAACCGGCAAACTGGCGTTGAGAGCCTTAACAAGCGTCGTCTTTCCGGCACCGTTTGCACCAAGGAGAGCAATTATCCGACCCTCGCGCAGATCGAATGTTAGACCGCTCAAAACCTCGCGGTCACCGTAACTAACAGAAATGTCATTAACCTCAAGCATCTTCTTCTTCTTAAGCTCCCCTCCTTACGAAGGAGGGGTGGCAGCGGCTTCCGCTTACGGGGTGGTTCTCTCAAAGCTCGCACCCGAAAGAACTCCATTCTGTCAGAACCAGGAGCGATAGCGACTGGGTTCTTCGGCTGCGGAGTTCACGGAACCCGGTCGCTATCGCTCCCGGTTCTGACCCCTAGTTTCGTCTCAACAAATAAATGAACATCGGTGCCCCAATCAGTGCCGTTATCGCACCGACCGGCAATTCACGCGGAGCGATCGCAGTTCTAGCGATCGTGTCGGCGAAAACTACAAAAATTGCTCCGGCGATTGCCGAAAACGGCACCACCAGTCGGTTATCGCTGCCTACCGTCAATCGAACCAAATGCGGGACGATCAACCCGACATACCCGACCGAGCCGCTAGCCGCGACCGCAGCACCGACTACTAGGCTCGAAGCACCAAATACGAGCATTCGCACCCGACCGACCTCAACGCCAAAATCAAAAGCGTCACGTTCGCCGACCATCATCAGATTCAAAGCTTTTGCCTGCGACATCAGTACAACAGTTCCGACTAGAGCGGCTCCGAGACTGATATACACACCGTTTGTCGTCGCCTGCGACAGATCGCCGAGCAGCCAAAATGTAAAACTCCTCAACTTTGCCGCATCGAGCAGCGTTGTCAGCATCACAATTACCGACGACAAAAACGTCGTGACGATCACACCCGACAATACGAGCCGCTCGACATTCATCCCGGCGCGACCCTTTGCGATTCGATAAACGACGATACTCGCAAGTCCGGCACCCGCAAATGCAAGGATCGGACGTGTAAATTCCAGACTCTGAAAAAACACAAACCCGATCATCGTCCCCAGCGCCGCACCATTCGACACTCCAAGCAAATACGGTTCAGCCAGAGGATTTCTCAAAAGCGACTGCAAGCCCGCCCCGGCAACCGCGAGGCTGGCTCCGACACAAGCACCAAGCAAGATTCGCGGGATCCTGATGTCAAAAAGTATCGACGATTGCTGCTCGTTCAAATCGAACAATGGCAGGCTCTCGGCACCGAGCATCGCAGCCGCCGCGAGAACAACGACTAGCAGCAAGCCCAGAATGGAGCCAAGGCGGATAGCTCGCTTCCACCCATTTTCCGTTTTCAATTTTCCATTCTCAATTTTCAGTTAAATTTCTCCGGATGCAGGTCCCGCGCGATCTGCTCCAACGCGTCCACCAGCCGCGGCCCCGGACGCGAGATAATGTCAGGATTGATCCTGTAAACGCGGCCGTTTTTCACAGCCGGCGAACTCTTAAAAGCGTCGTTCGGTTCTTTATTGTCCGCGCTGTCGGAAAGAATGATCGCCTCTGGATTTAACGCCGAAGCCGTTTCTTTGCTTAATTTTGGAAATGCGGATGCAACATTTTCCGTTACCGAACGCCCCCCTGCACTCAGTAACAGATCGTTAAGAAACGCATCCTCACCTATTGTGAACAAAGGTTCCTTTGAGATCTGGACAAAAACTTTTATGGCCCCAACCCTCCTGTCAATCTCCGCAGGAGTTTCGTCGCTTCGGACAGGGATTCCGAGGGTCCTGTGGATTTTTCTTTCGCGATCCTGAAGCTCGGTGATAAGTTTTTCAGTCCGATCAGTAGTTCCAAAAATTATTCCGAGCTGGCGTAGATTGAGAAGAACTTGATCGAAGAACGCAGGATTCATAACATAAACCGCAATCCCATTCTGCTCAAGGGTCCTTGTAAACGCCTCGATCTGCGATGCGGTTGAAACAAAAACAACATCTGGTCTGAGAGCGATGATCGATTCCATATTTGGATTCATCGTGTCACCGATCTTTGCGATCTGCTTTGCTTCTTCGGGGAAATCGCAAAATGTCGTCACGCCAACCAGCCTGTCGCCGCCGCCTGCGGCAAATATCATCTCGGTCACGCTCGGAGCGGTGCTAATAACCCGTGTAACCTTACTCGGTACCAAAACCGTCCGCTCAAGATCGTCGGTAACCGCACGCATCGGAACCTGCGACGGCTCAGACGCAGTATTCACCTCCGGTCTTTCGCAGCCCGCCAGAGAGAGCATCGCAATCATAAACACGGCTAGAATCTTTGCCTTTTTACTTTTTACTTTTGCCTTCATTTGTCGACTCACTATTCCCTAAAAAAAACAAAAACGCCCGGTTTTTCGATGGCCGAAATACATCGACCAGAAAAACGGGACGTTTCGATTCTTAAGAACCTGACGCTCGTCTGCCTGCGATGTTTTTACGCGAAACATCCATCATGGCAAATGCATTTGAGGCAGGCGGCCTGACTTAAGCTTAATGCTTTCACAGTGACGCGATCGTGCGGGAATCTCACCCGGCTTACCCTTTTTGGACCGTCCTATATTAAAGAACGGCACCTCAAACTACTTTTATTATCAAATCATCAATGCACCATTTTGATTACAAACAGCCCTTAAGTCAATTCGACGGCTCCGTCATCATCTCCGCATTTAGCCGACATAAAACGCAGAGACCGCCGAGTTTGACGCGGAGTAAGCGGAGGATTTGAATAACGAGATTGACTTAAATGCATCCAGGACCGGATTAAGCGAAACAAAACCTCTCTTTTCGCCATGCTATATTTCCTCTCCGTGCTCAGCGTATCCTCAGAGATCTCCGCGTTTAGCCAGCCTCAAACACTTAAACTGCCCAGTTTAAGTAGGTTTCGCAGACCGCTCCCGCTCAAAATCTACACGGAATATTCTCTTCGGCTGAAAGTATAGGCAGCGCCGCGACCGTCCATTTCCCGTCAGTAGCCTGCGTGGCCTTAGCACGATATTTATCAACCATATTATGCGGTTTGCCAGGAATGTCCGGCCGCGTCTCGACACCGACACGGACCCAGTGAAATTGGTCGCACAAATAATATGCCATGTCGGTCGCGTCACGTTTTTCGACATCCGACATATGATGTCTGAGTTCCTGTTCCAACCCCGCCGGCCGCAACACCGCGTCGCCGACCCCAGGCATAGTGAAATACATAAACGCGCCGCCCGCGATCGCAACGCCGACCGAGACGATCAGGATCATTTTCAAATATGACCCCAAGCTCCGCTTTGTCTTTTGATGCGTTTCAAATAGACGATTCTTTTCAACAACATCGTCGTCGTCTTCTATATCTAAAAGAGGCATTTTTTGATTCCTGCTGCTTTGAAAGTTCTGTTTCCGAAAACATATCATCAAACCCCGCTGCATTCAAGGTTTTTTCGGATCGCGGATATCAGAACTGCGGCCCGGGAACTTTTTAGATACGAGTTTTGAGAGACTTAATAAAAGCAAAGAGGCCATCTCAGCCGTAAAAGCATGTGATAGCCTCCGATTAATTGCGAACCTGTGGGTTTTAAGGTCGCTGATGATAACCACGTTCGCAATTAGCCTTTATTGATACTGTCGCCCGCGTCGCTAATCGCTTCGCCGACCGCATCAACAGCGTCACCGACGCCGCGTTTTACCTTGCCCCAAGATTCCTGGGTTTTGCCGCCGGCATTTTGGGCTTCGCCTTCGGCTTCGAGTTCGGGATTGTTGGTCACTTCGCCGGCTTTGTCTTTAACCCAGCCTTTAGCCTGTTCCCATTTGCCTTCTACTTCATCTTTATTTGGTGTTGACATATTTTTCTCCTGTCGATTAAGTAAATAATTTCGATGCAATTAAAAGGCTACAACTGTGGGCGACCGGATTCTGTTCGACCGGATACATTAACGGAGTTCGGATCGGCCTTTTAGTTGTTCAGGCCCGAAGATCGATCTCACTGTATTACGAAGTACATACCGAACCGATCGCGACGCATAGAATAGCTTCTCAGGAGGCTCATTATGAACAATCAAACAACGTCGCCCGATGCAACACATCAGGACCCGGATGTGCCCGACACGCCGCACCCCGACGACCCGGGACAAGCACCTGACCACCCCGCGAACCCAAATCCTTATCCTGTGACCGATCCACCGATCGATCCCGATACGGAACCTATACCAAATCCCGAACCGGTGCCGCCATTCCCGGAACCGATACCCGGAGCTCCGCCTGACGTGGTGTTTAAATAGGAAAGACCTTTAGGAGGTTTTGGCATCTATAGGCCAAAGGCGAGGCCTAACCGGATAATTTCCGCGCGTTATTTCACGGGCGCGAAGCCTGGCTTGCAAAAAAACAATCTGCGCTCGCTAACGACCCCGCTCTGACATTGGTTTCAGACGCGGGGTCTGTTACTTTGTCAATATCCCGCTAAATGCCAGATCTTAGGAGCGTTTTAATGAGGCCTTTATTTTCGATATTTTTACTTCTTGTGATTTCTCTTTCGGCTGCGGCCCAACAGCGACCGACGGCGGCGCCCGCTTTTGATTCGTCGTACAAAGCCGCTGAGTTCACCGATCCGGACCGGCTTGAAAAGATAACAAATACATTCCCCGAAATCGAAAAGATCTTTAAGGAACACGCCGCCAAAAACCACTATCCAGGTGTCGCGTTTGGCATCGTGGTCGATGGCAAATTGGCGTTCGCGGGCAGCGATGGCTATACAAATATTGAAAAGAAAACACCCGTCACCACGTCCTCGCTGTTTCGTATCGCGTCGATGAGCAAGAGCTTTACGGCGATGGCAATCGTAAAACTGCGGGACGACGGCAAACTCAATCTCGACGATCCTGCATATTTGTATGTGCCCGAGTTGAAGGATCTAAAATATCCGACCGCCGATTCGCGGCATATCACCATCTGGCAGCTTTTGACCCACGGAGCCGGTTTTCCGGAGGACAATCCCTGGGGCGACCGCCAGTTGGCGGACACAAACAAGGAGCTTTCATATCTGCTCAAAAATCAGGTCGCGTTCTCAAACGCGCCGGGCATAACATACGAATACGCCAATCTCGGCTTTGCACTGTTGGGCAGGATAATTACACAGGTCTCAGGCAAGCCTTATCAGCAATACATCCGCGAAAATATCTGGCGTCCGCTGGGGATGAACACGTCCGAGTGGGAATACGCCAATGTCGCCCCCGACAAACTTGCACACGGCTACCGCTGGCTGGACGAAAAATGGAACGAAGAAACTTTGCTGCATGACACAGCAGACGGTTCGTGGGGAGCGATGGGCAGCATGATCTCGT
Organism: Pyrinomonadaceae bacterium; assembly: GCA_041748715.1. GTDB lineage: Bacteria > Acidobacteriota > Blastocatellia > Pyrinomonadales > Pyrinomonadaceae > OLB17. The sequence continues at coordinate 6,365 of JBGTCS010000374.1, forward strand.
CGATAGACGAGTTTAGCAAATACATGGCGTTTCACCTGTCGGCATGGCCGTCAAACGCACCGGACAACGGCCCGATCAAGCGTGACTCGGTTCGCGAAATGCAGCATCCGTGGCGTTTTAGCGGTATGAATCCAAATTTTGCATATCCCGGCGGACGGGTTTGTGCGACCGTGAACGCTTACGGTTACGGACTCGGCTGGCTACGCGATTGCGAAGGCCGCGTTTACCTTGGCCACGGCGGCGGTCTGCCCGGATTTGGCAGCCATTGGCGCGTTCTGCCCGAATACGGCATCGGCATTGTGTCGTTTGGCAACGTAACCTACGCCAGCCTCGCCACGGTCAACCTGCAGGTTTTTGACCTGATAATTAAATCAGCGGATCTCAAACCAAGACAGCTTCCAGTTTCCACAATTTTGGCAAAGCGTAAAGCGGAACTTTTGAAGGTGCTCCCCGGCTGGGAAAATGCCGAAGCCAGCGGGATATTTGCCGAAAACTTTTTTCCCGACAACCCAATCGCACATCTGAAAAAAAATCACGCCGCCCTCTGGGCCAAAGCCGGCAAGATCATCGCCGTCAAAGAATTGATCCCCGACAACCAACTCCGCGGTCGCTTCATCATCGAGGCCGAAAACATAAATATCGAAGTCTTCTTCACCCTAAGCCCCGAAAACCCGCCGCTGATACAGCAGCTGATTGTGCGGGAGATTGGGAAAAAGTAATACGCTGGCTTAAATTGTTTACCTAGAGAAATTTGTCGTTTCAATTGAAGGAGATCGCCAAATCGGTAATCGGATTGTGAACTCTTGCGAATCCTGTCCCTCTCGCCGAGCGGAAAAGCTTTGCTTTTCCGGACAAGCCCTTTACATCTTGCGGCTCCGCCGCCGGGCGGAGGCATAGCCTCGAAGAAGTTCGGAAAGCTGACGGTGAAGCGCAGCTTCACCGCTCGGCAAGCGACAAAACCTCCGAGTCAGAACCGGGAGCGATAGCGACTGGGTTCCCTGTTGTATCCGCTCCATATCCGGAAACGCTCTCACATTCCGGAAGACCTTTCTTCGCCTAACGGCCCCGCCGAGGCCCAACCAACTTGACGTAAGTTAGTTGAACATTGACTTACTAAATATTAATGTGCCACTTTATCCGTGGATGGCACCTATGAAACCAACAGTTTCGACAAAAGGAAGGGTCGTAATTCCGTCGTCTTTGCGTCGCAAACTCGGGATAAAGACTGGAACCCGCATTAAGGTCGAACTTGACGAGGCTAATGCTCGGATCATTCTCACCCGATCACCCGCGAATACATTCATAGTCTTCGTGGTAGGTTTCGGGACTCCCTGCTACTGGACGAACTCGAATTGACGCGAGTGAGCGATCGCGAACGAGAAGAAAAAAAGATCGCTAGAAAGTGAAACTACCAAAAACTCTTGTTCTAAACTCCTTGGCGATTATGGCCTTCCTTCAGGACCAAGATAATGTAAATCAGACCTGCTAAAAGTGCTCCCCGGCTGGGAAAATGCCGAAGCCAGCCGGATTTTTGCCGAAAACTTTTTCCTC
>JBGTCS010000375.1:0-2112 GCA_041748715.1 Pyrinomonadaceae bacterium
TACACTCTTGTCCATGGATTGGAAAATATTCGGAACGGCATTTCTTACTTTATTCTTGGCGGAACTGGGCGACAAAACACAGCTTGCGGTCATAACCATGACATCGAGTACGGACGCCAAGATCTCGGTTTTTCTCGGAGCCTCACTCGCCCTGGTTGTCGTAACTTTGCTTGGTGTTGTGTTTGGGGGAATTCTGAGTCAATACGTCCCGACCGAGTGGCTGCAGAGGATCGTAGCTGTCGCGTTTATCGCGATCGGCGTTCTAATGCTTTTTGGCAAATTATAGTTATCGAGCGCTCTTAGCTTTTGAGCCGCGACACGAACTTTTGTCTAAATTTAGCGACCTTTGGTGCCACCACCGCCGCGCAATACGGTTGGCTGGGATTGTTGGCAAAATATTCCTGGTGATAATCTTCGCCGGGCCAAAATTTGTCAAAAGGTTCGACCTGAGTCACGATCGGTTTATCATAGATTCCTTCAGCGGTGATCTCGGCGATTATCTCCTCAGCCAAGCGTTTTTGTTCGTCGGAATGATAAAAGATCGCCGATCGGTATGATGTGCCGATGTCATTTCCCTGGCGATTTAGCTGGGTCGGATCATGAACGGTGAAGAATACCCGCAAAAGGTCGGCAAATGTCAGCTCATCGGGATCAAACTTGATCTGGACGACCTCGGCGTGTCCAGTTGTTTCCGAACAAACCTGCTGATATGTCGGATTTTCGGTATGTCCGCCGGAATATCCCGATACCACATCCTCGACACCCTTGAGATCGTCAAAGACCGCTTCCACGCACCAAAAACACCCGGCTGCCAATGTCGCTGTTTCCAAATTACTCATAGATCGAGTTTATCAAAACCTGCAAATGTCCGCATTGACTGGTGAAAGTTCCGGTTATAGAGTTTGACGATGCGAAAGATTTTTGGCGAAAGTGTTTACGGGGTCGATATAGATCCACAGACTCGCTGTTCACATTACAAGAGCGACCTTGATATTATCGCGATCAAATTCAAATGCTGCGCCAAGTGGTACCCGTGTATTGAATGCCATCGAGCGATCGCCGGCCACGAAACGGAAGTTTGGCCATTAGACCAATTCGCAGAACGTGCCGTACTTTGCGGCGGTTGCGGGCATCAATTAACCGTAAGCGAATACATGTCGAGCAATTCGGCTTGCCCGGAATGCAGAAATGGTTTCAATCCCGGCTGCGCGAATCATTATCACCTTTATTTCCAGAGGTCGGGCCGGCAGGACTGATCATCCCGGATTCGTCATTAGCGTAAAATCTCCGATTCCGTGCGCAAGCCCACGCGTAAGCAAGGGCATATCGCGCGAGTTCGGAGGTCCCGCCTCTCCCCAAAACCTGACTCGGATGTATCGCCCTTGCTAACGCGCGGGCCCCCCGCATTGAGCTTCAAACTCAAAAACCCCCAACGCCGAATCTTGGATCAATCTTCATCTTCGCGTAACTTTTCCAGAACCGATAGATCTTCGAGCGTTGTGACATCGCCGGCGACCTTGCTGCCCGAGGCGATCTCGCGGAGAAGGCGACGCATGATCTTGCCCGATCGCGTCTTGGGCAATGCATCGGTAAAACGAATGTCGTCGGGTTTTGCCAACGCTCCGATCTCACTGGCGACATGTTGCCGCAGAACAGCTTTTAAATCGTCATCGCCCTGTCGACCGCCTTCGAGCGTTACAAAAGCCGAAATTGCCTGGCCTTTGATCTCATCCGGGCGGCCGACGACGGCGGCTTCGGCGACGGATTCGTGTGAGACGAGTGCCGATTCGACCTCCGCCGTACCCAGGCGATGGCCGCTGACATTTATCACGTCATCGACGCGGCCCATGATCCAAAAATACCCATTCTCATCGCGCCGGGCGCCATCGCCCGCAAAATAAAATCCGGGAATGTCCGACCAATACGCCTGTTTGTATCGTTCGTCATCGCCCCACAATGTACGCAGCATCGACGGCCACGGATGTCGGGCCACGAGATAACCGCCTTCGTTGGTGCCGACCGAAACGCCCTTCTTGTCGACGATGTCCAAAATTATTCCCGGTATCGGCCGCGTCGCAGTACCCGGAATTGTCGGCGTCGCGCCGGGCAGCG
>JBGTCS010000376.1:0-21736 GCA_041748715.1 Pyrinomonadaceae bacterium
TCGGCGTTGGGCGTTTTTGAGATTAAAGCCCAATGCGGGGGGCCCGCGCGTTAGCAAGGGCGATACATCCGAGTCAGGTTTGTGGGGAGGCGTGACCTCCGAGCTGCGCGATACGCCCTTGCTTACGCGCGGGCTTGCGCACCGGCAATTTGGGACGCTGCTCCAGTGGCAGAACCCGTCTACGCAAGCGGACGGGTTCTTGCCACCACGTCAAGTTAAGAACCCACCCGCTAACGCAGGTGGTTCTGCCTTGAGAAATGAGCATTGCCCGAGGACGCGGCAAAAATTTCGGCATTCAATGCGCAAGCCCGCGCGTTAGCAAGGGCGATACATCCGAGTTGGAATTTATCACGGGCTGACATCCGCGTTGCGCGATACGCCCTTGCTCACGCGCGGGCTTGCGCAAGGTTGGGGTTGCGTCCTTGCTTACGCGCGGGCTTTTGCATTTACCGCACGGTAAACCGATATAGATACTCGCTATTTGCTATCGTGTAATCCGTGTTTAACCAGGACAAAATTGCGGCCGATGAAAAGAAAACAATTGCTAAGTTGATACGTGAATCGGCTGGGAAATCTCTGCAACGAGAGAAATTACCTCGGTCACGGCAAGCGGCACTGCACGTTCGACGCTGGGACGAAGGCCTTCGACGGCTTCTTCGACAAATTCGGGCTGGCAGCCGACCAGATAGACAATCGGCGGGCAGACATTCAGAGCCTGAGCGAGCTGTATCACTTTGGCGGGATCGGCATAATGCATATCCACCATCGATTGATGAAGTTTGAGGTTATCGACGTCTTTTTGCCCGATAAAAGGTTCAACGACGAACAGGCTTCCAGGGTCGGCCCCCTTATCGATGGCGTCGATAAGGATCAGAGCAGCGTAGCCATTCATCAGTTCCTGCACCAAAGCGATCCCGCCGATGCCGGCTTCGTAAATATCGACGCCATCCGCGAACTTATGCTCTTTTTGCAAAATCTCGACGACACGAATACCAAAACCGTCGTCACCACGCAGAACATTGCCCATTCCGGCGACCAATATTTTCATAATTCTGACGGTATCACGACCAATAGTTGCGGTCGAGCGAGCGGTAATTTATGGCTTCGCTGATATGGTTGGACTGGATATTTTCGCTCCCGTCGAGATCGGCGATCGTGCGTGAAACTTTTAAGATGCGGTCGTGAGCCCGCGCCGACAAACCCTGCCGAACCATTGCCCGTTCGAGCAGCTCTTCGCATTGGGAATCGAGGCCGCAAAACGCGCGGATCTGCTTTGTCGTCATTGCGGAATTTGAATAAACGCCTTCGCCGCCGAGCCTTGCGAGCTGAATATTTCGGGCGTTGATAACGCGCGTGCGAATCGTTTCCGAACTGTCGCTATCGTCGACACCGCGGCCGCGAAGCTCATTAAACTTTACCGCCGGCACATCGATATGGATATCGATACGGTCCATGAGCGGGCCCGAGATCTTGCCGACATAACGCTGGATCTGCATTGGCGAACATTTGCACTCGCGCGATGAACCGAAATAGCCGCACGGGCACGGATTCATCGATGCAACGAGGGTGAAATTCGACGGAAATGTCAGCGAAGTCGCGGCCCGCGAGATCGTTACCATTTTGTCCTCCATCGGCTGACGAAGGACCTCGAGAACGGCCCGGTCAAATTCGGGCAATTCGTCCAAAAATAAAACGCCGAGATGCGACAGTGAAACCTCGCCCGGTTTTGGTATTGATCCGCCGCCGATCAGGCCCGCCTGCGACACGGTGTGATGCGGCGATTTGAATGGCCGCTCGACGATCAATCCGGACTTTCCGGTGAGGCCGGCAACCGAATGAATTTTTGTGATCTCGATCGCCTCTTCGAACTCGAGCGGCGGCATTATGGTCGGCAGGCGTTTGGCCAGCATCGTCTTTCCCGAACCCGGCGGGCCGATAAAAAGTATGTTGTGACCGCCGGCACTCGCCACCTCAAGCGCCCGTTTCGCGGTTTTTTGGCCGCGAACCTCATTAAAATCGACGCGGTATTTATTCTCACGCGATTTTAATTCCGATATGTCCAGCCTGAGCGATGGAACGCGGGTCGCATTACCGGATCTGAGATCAAAGAGCAGTTCGGCCGCTGTTCGCAGATCTTTGACCGGAAACACATTAATACCCTCAACAACAGCCGCCTCAGTCGCGTTTTCTTCGGGAAGCAGGACGTTCTGGACACCGATCTCGCGTGCCTTGAGAGCGATCGACAAAGCACCTCGAACCGGCCGAACCCGCCCGTCAAGCGAAAGTTCGCCGACACTCAAAATGCCCTCGGCATCCTCGACGCCCAAGTCGCCCGCTGCGCCGAGTATTCCAAGCGCAATAGGCAGGTCAAACGCCGCTCCCTCTTTACGCACATCCGCAGGAGCTAGATTAATTGTCGTTTTGTGAAACGGGAAATAGTATTTGCTGTTGGTGATTGCCGCCCGAACCCGCTCTTTTGACTCGCGGATTGCGGTGTCGGGCAGCCCTACAATCGTAAACGGCGGAATAATGTCGGCTTCTTTGGGAACCGGCTGCAGATTGACCTCGATATCGACTATCAAAGCATCAATGCCGTAAACCGTAGCCGATTGTGAAAGAAATAGCATAGGCTGAGATCAAATTTTAGTTGCCGTAATCAATGAAGCTAAATCAAGGGCTTAACAAGTTCGCCCCGAGTTGCCGCGCACCCGATAGGAGCATTTGCCGATTTTCGGTTTCCACATTGTATTGAATACCGACAGCCAAAATCAACTTAATTTATTTTTCGGTTTTCTTTCCAGGGCTAGATAGCTGCCAATTTCCTATATTTTCATACGGCTCCGCCTCGAAATATTTGTTGCAGAACAAACATTTGAGTTTATAATTGCATCATAAATAGCGTCGTGTTTGGTTTCTTATTTGCGGCTATTTTTGGTTCCTGACATTGCTGATCGGGAATTTAACAAAATCTTACTCCTTCGGTAAATAAAGACATGAAGAGATTTATTTCTGCTCTCACACTTTGTGCCTCTCTGTTGGCTATCCTCTCGTTCATCCTTTTCCCGCCAGTCGAGGCAAAGGAAGATCCATTTCTAACGCTGCTAAATCTACCCGCTCCGCCGCCGCCAAACCCGTTGGTAACGAGCCGGGGCCGCGGCCGCAGTATAAAGTTTTATGACAAGAGCAACCCGCCAAAAGACGGTGCATCGCTCGACGAATTGCTCGATTATTGGCAACGTCAGGCAGCGACCTATAGTGATCTCGGATATAACCCAAAGCCGTCGGACGCGGCTATGGAAAGGTTGTATGCGGCGATAAAAGAGAACCCCAAACTGCTGAGCGGTTATCTTAACGTTCTGCCCGAGGGCAAGGGGTCGGCCGATTTTGTAAAAGAAATGTACGATCGCGAGGGTGCTGACGGAGTTTTTGCCCGCGAAGAGCGGGGGGTGATCAAAAACTGGCTGACCTTTCACAGCCCGTATTTTAGCGGTGACCTTGCACGTGTCGCCGAACGGGCCGGCGATGCCGACGAGTATGTAACTAATCAGGCCGAGCTGCTCGCCCTGACACTTGTCGATTTTGATCGTGCTAAACCGATCATTGACCGATTGAGCCGGGACAGTTCACAGAGGGTATCGCAAGTACTGGCAAAATGGGCTCTTTACAAGCATGCTCTGGAAACCGGTTCGACTGGCGACATCGAAACATATCGCGACGCTCTAAAGGCCGTTGTCGAGGACAGGTCAGCCACAAGCGGTATGCGAGACCTTGCTCTGGATGCCCTCGTAAAAGAAAAGGAGTGGAGCGGGCGTGATGATTGGTACTACACGCTGCTCGGTGACGAAACGCTCGCCGATCTAAAGGTAAATGGCCAAACCTACACCGGCCTAACGACGTTGCTTCTTTACTCACCCGACGAGAAATATGTCGAAAAAATGTTAGAGCTTGTGCAGAGCAGCGATCCGAATATCCGCAGGGCGGCAGTTCGAAATTTGATAGCAAAGTTGGGCAACCATACCCCCGAGATCATTAAGGCATTGCTGCCCTGGCTCGACGATCCCAAATGGGCAATCGATCCCGGAAGTGCTCGTGCGAGCCTTGTAAATCAGCTTAGTCAGTACGAAATACCCGAAAGCGTTCCGGGACTGATAAAAATATTGGACGAAAAAGTAACCCGCACCGAATTTTTGTTCGGCGCGAATAAGGCTCTTAATTCGAACAGCAATTCGATCAGTATCGCCGCAAACGCGGTCGCAAACACAAATCAATATGGAGGTCCGGATCGCGCAGGGGAGCACTATCCGTACCGCTATTCGGCAGTTAGGGCTCTCGCCATGCAGAAAGATTTTCGCGCCGTGCCGGCATTGCGGCGAATTTTGTCCGAGGGCGAAGCTTACGAGAGGGCCTACGTTGTCAAAGCAATTTTAGAGAGCAAAGGGTTTACGCTGGGCGAACAGCTCGACGCATTAGAGACGGCCGCAAAAGGCGTGATCGAAGAGATAGAGGCCGATAATCTGCGATCGATGGCCACAGCGAATTATCCCGCCACAAACTCACCGTACGGGTATGCTAATGTTGCCAATACAATGGGTTATCCCGAGAATCGGCCAATGACACCGTTGGAGTTGCGTAGGCTGCTCGGACAACAGTTATTAATGTCGGAATCGATCTCGGACGAACTTGCACGCGGCGTCGTTGACCGGATCGAAGCGATCGAATCAAAAGATCAGAGGATGGCAGGCGCCTATCGAAGGATGATCCTCAAATGGCAAAATGCGGCGATTAATATTCTCCTCCTCCGAGACGTACAACGCGGCATCGCCGATGCCAACACCTTGGCTCGGCTTCTCGGACAGCGAAAATCTCTGCGCTCGGAGCATTCATCCGACATTCTTCAACTTGCTTCGGGTAAACCGACGGCGGCCGGCTTCGCGGCTTGCCTTTTCGAGGAAGCAGCCGACCTCACCGCCATCTTAGAATCGGGCGGCGGCGATGCAAAAACCGCTTTGTATGCATGTTCGAGGCTGATCAGAGCTCCACTGCCAGTTGCCAGAGTAGCCGAAGATCTAAAATCCGAAAACGGCCTATTAAAGTTGGCCGCCGAACGCTATATCGAATCGGAGGATTCGTCTCAGGCACGGGCGATCATTCTTTCTCTTTACCCGAACGAAGCCCGTATACTCGGTGCAACAACGGCCTTTTTTGTGAAACGACCATCTGAGTTTGAAAACGAATTCCTATGGCAAATTTTTCACAGCGTCGGCGACGAATCGCTTTATAACGGGTGGTATGGCAGTGGCAACGACCAGCAAATACTGGCTGTCGAAAAAGACCTGCAGGCCGAAGTCAAAAAGGACGAAACGCTGGTCGGTGTTTACGCCTACGACCGCCAATACATCCGCATTTACAAGGACCGGGTAGTTTTTCGCTGGGACGAGGATAATTCGAGGTATCGCGAACGACCGCTTGGTAAAGGCGAATTTGACCACTTTTCGGAATACCTGACATCGCACAGGGTTGACGATCTCGCCCCGTTTCTTTCCTGCGGCGGTGGTTATTGCTATGCAAAAGAGCTGTTAATGCTTGGCCGCGACGGCGGCCGGCGTGTTTACATGAATGGCGGAAACAATATCGAGGCAGGGTCCAGCGGGTTTGGGTTTTTTGTCGGTCTGGACAAATATTTTGCCGATCTCAAGCGTGCACCGGCCGCACTAAAATACAATCTCAGCCTCGATATACCCGGTCTCGAAATCCTTGTGGCGTCCAGCGATATCAACGTGGAAACGGTGTGGTCAGACGGAAATGAGATCCGTTTTGCGGGCAGTGCAACCGCCGTTCGGAAAAAGGTCGAGACGGAAATCGAGGATTCTATCGATGCAGCGCCAGAGCCGATTGGTTATGAGGAAATGTATGGAAAAAGAATGAATTTGCAGGATGCTCGCCGTTTCGAGGGTTTTGGCTGGTACACGGTCAAAAACGGCGGCGGTTATGAATCCGGCGCTTCTCAGCCACCGATGATCGAGTTCATTCCATTTCGCGACGGCCATGCGGTGAGTGCATCAGACGAACAGTGGAAAGCTCGGACTGGCGATCTTGAGATTCGTGCGTCCGAAAATGGACTCTTTAAACTTGTCCGGGGAAAATTGCTCAAACTGCATTCCGGTGAATATTCATCGCCTGTTATATCGCCGGACGGACGTTGGGTGGTTGTGCAAAAATCGGATGACGAACGGGGTACGTATTTAACTCGTGTCGATCTGACAACCAACCGCGAATATCCGGTCATGAATGACGAGTATGGCTTAAGTCTGCCGTCGGCTTTTGTGCCGTATTTGAATCGATTCCTGGTCAGGCGGGACGATAATTACTATGAGAATTATTACCAAGACGCCGATGGTGATATGCCGGAAATGGACGCGGACCCCGACACTTTTAAGCTTATCGATCCGGTCTCTGGAAAAGTGATTCCGCCAAAAGGCGAGTTTCGCCCGTTGGGCCAACAGACTTTTCGCCCGCTTCAAAAAGCCTCAAAGCCAAATGAATTTTGGGCCGCGTTGCCCGACGCCGAGACAAACCTGACTCAGATCGGGATCTATAAGGGCAATTCGTTTACATTTACACCATTGATGACCGTTCCAAAAATTCGGTTCAACAGTATGCGGATGTGGGTCGATGAATCAAAATCAAAGGTCTATTTTGTCTATCGGGGACATTTGCTTGCTTTACCGCTGAATAAATAGGAACCCGGCACGATGCCTTGCGAAATCGGGCGCGAACGTGTCTAATAGTTGTTTGCTCTAATGGGCATAATTTTCGCCGAAAGGGGGTGAGCAAAGAAATGGCATTTATTAACGTAAACAATAACGAATCTATCGAATCAGCTTTACGCCGATTTAAACGTAAAGTTATCAGCGAAGAAATCATCAAGGATTCGAAAAAGCACGCTCATTTTATACCTCCGGGTCAGAAAGCGAAGCTTAAATCGGTCAACGCCCGCAAGCGTAACCGCCGACGTTTCCGTCAACAGCGTCCGATGGGCGGTGGCAGCGGACCAGGCGGATCACGTCCGCCGATGGGACAAAACAGGTAGTTTTAATATAAAACTCTGAAAAGTGAAAAGGTGAATAAGAGCGAAAGCCTTTATCCCTTTTCACTTTTTTCTTTTGGATAGCACATGAAATCTGAAAAACCACGTATTCTGCTTACAAATGACGACGGCTACCACGCCGACGGCATTCTCGCGTTAGAAGAAGCATTGCGCGAGATCGGCGACGTCTATGTCGTAGCCCCCGAGACCGAAATGAGCGGAGCTGCTCACAGCCTGACGCTGGCCCGCCCGCTGCGGATCCGACAACTTGATGAGCGACACTGGACCGTGGACGGCACGCCGACCGATTGCGTCACGCTCGCCATAAATCAGATCCTGCCTGACGCCGAACGGCCGCACATTTGCTGTTCGGGGATCAATCACGGAGCGAATCTCGGCGACGATGCGACCTATTCGGGTACGGTCGCGGGTGCTTTGGAGGCGACTATTCTAGGCGTGCCCGGCTTGGCTTTCAGTCTGGCCGCATATCGCGATCACGACTTTTCCGAATCGGCTAAAGTTGCCGCCGATCTGACCCAAAAAGTGCTCGACGAAGGTCTACCGATTTGGACACTGCTGAATGTAAATGTTCCGAAGGGCGTTCCGGCCGGCATTCGCATAACTAAACAGGGATTCAAAAACGCTCGGCCGATCATCAGCGAACATATCGATCCGCGGGGCAAGCTCTATTACTGGATCGGCGAGCTTCGCGAGGGGTTCAGGGCCGAAGGCGGCACGGACTTTGAAGCGGTAGACGAAGGTTTTGTGTCAGTCACGCCGATGCGGAGCGATTTGACGAGTCACAGCGGCGTTGAGAAATTAAAGAGCTGGAACACTAACTGATGAACGGTCCTCTATCGAGATCAAATACGGCCCCGACGCTGACCGATGCGATGACCATGCAGCGGTTGGCGATGGTCGAGCGACTCCGAGATCATTATCGGATCGCGGATGAACGTGTGCTTGAGGTCATGTCCAAGCTGCCGAGACAGTTATTTGTGCCCGAAGCGATACGGTCGCAGGCATATAAGGATAATGCATTGCCAATCTCCGGCGGTCAAACCATCTCGCAGCCGTTTATCGTCGCCCGGATGACTGAGCTTTTGGGATTATCCGGAAATGAAAAAATACTTGAGATCGGCGCCGGGTCGGGCTATCAAACCGCGATCCTGGCATCGTTGGCAAGAAAAGTTTTCTCTATCGAACGACTTCCGTCGTTGGCCGCCGAGGCAAATCAGCGTCTGCAGACTCTCGGTTTTCGTAACTTTACGCTAAAGGCCTCGGATGGCACGACCGGCTGGGACTCGTATATGCCATACGACGCGATGCTCGTCGCTGCGGGCGGGCCGGACATTCCCGATCCTTTGACAAAGCAGTTGCGCATCGGCGGAAAGCTCGTCATCCCGGTCGGCAAAGATCAGCGAACACAAAATCTGATACGCGTGACCCGGACCGAAACAGGCTATCGAAAAGAGGATTTTGGCCCGTGCGCGTTTGTTCCGCTGATCGGCGAGCACGGCTGGTGATATCGTTGGATCGTGATTAAAAATTAGAACAATAAGAAGAGAGAGGAAATCTTGAAGAAAATCTTTGATTATTTACGACGCCTCAAGGCATGGGTCGAGGGTTACGCGGAAAAACCGCATGCCCAGTGGGCGCTGTTTTTCATTGCCTTTGCCGAATCGTCATTTTTCCCGATCCCGCCTGATGTGCTGCTTATAGCGATGGCTGTCATCGTTCCAAAAAAAGCGTTTCGTTATGCGGCGATCTGTTCAGCCGGTTCGGTGCTGGGCGGCGTTTTTGGTTATTTTATAGGGTGGGCGTTTTTCGAAGCCGCCGGCGAGCCAATACTTCGGTTATACGGAGCGATGGGCCAGTACGAGAATGTAAAACAGCTTTACGACGAGCACGCATTCTGGGCGATCCTCGCGGCTGGCTTTACACCGATCCCATACAAGGTTTTCACAATCGCGGCCGGTGCGTTCAATGTTTCGCTGGCGACACTTGTCATTGCATCGATCATCGGCCGATCGAGCAGGTTTTTTCTAGTCGCAGGCTTGTTCTACTTTTTCGGAGCTCCGATCAAAAAGTTTATCGACAAGTATTTTGAAATATTGACGCTGATTTTCGTAGTTCTCCTGATCGCAGGGTTTGTAGTGATCCGGCTCGTAGCTAGATAACTAGCTCCAACGAGGATCGCGGTTTGAAATGCAAAAGCTGTTTGACTAACGAACGCGGCTCGCCTAAACTCGAAAGTTGCCTTATCGGGGCGTGGCTCAGTCTGGTAGAGCGCTCGGTTCGGGGCCGAGAGGTCGGAGGTTCGAATCCTCTCGCCCCGACCATTTATTAAAGGGTAAAAGTGCTGTAGATCTCACTTTTGCCCTTTTCCCGTTTTCGATCAAAAATTGGCCGACATGACCACTGCCGAACTGAACATCAAGATAATAAAGGCTGTCCCCGCCGATGCGGATCTGCTGTCGGTTCTGGCCTCGACAACGTTTTACGAAGCGTATTTTCTCCAGGACGAGCCAGTCGCTCTGGCTGGATACATTAATGAATCGTTCAATTCGGATTCGATGATTCAACAACTGAACGATCCCGCTTCCCATTTTTATATAATTTACGTTAATGGCTCGGCCGCCGGATATGCAAAATTATTGTCTGGATCGACCGACCCGGGCGTCAAAACTGTTAAGACCATCGAGCTAAAGCGGATTTATATTGTCGAGCGATATTGGGGCAAAGGACTGGGCGAGGAGCTTCTAGAATACTGCATTCACGAAGCCAGAGAAAAACACTGCGACTCGATTTGGCTGGGAGTTTGGGAACAAAACGAACGCGGTCGACGCTTTTACGAAAAGCACGGTTTTATAAAGCGCGGCACGCTCGATTTTATCTATGGAGATACGGTCGGAATCAATCTTGTTTTAGAGAAAATACTTTAAGATCTCTTTGGAAATAAACGTTTCACAAAAACTTTCGTTTCAATCGACCTAGGTTTCTCGCCTTGGTTCATTTTTAATTCGTGCATTAGTGGCTTTTTTGCCACGAATACACGAATTTCAGAAGAAGAAGAGGTTTACAACTCAGGTCGATTAAAGGACCCTTTAAATTTTCTCGACAAGATCGGCATTCCCCGCCGGAGTTTCATCTATTAGGTTTAATTTAACTCTGAGAGCGGAGAGTTGTTCGCAGAGATCACTGAGTAAAATGAGTACTGCGTTCTATTTCATCCGATAAAACCATCTTTTTAGAATTTATAACGAAACTGAGCTCTAAAGCTGCGTCCGGCTCCGTCGATACCCCAACTCGGATTGCGATAATATTTGTCAAAGATATTTTCAAAGGCCCAGAAAAATCCGGCATTATCGTTTATCGTAATACCGCCCCGGATGTTCGCAACACCATAACCTGGCAGATAGGTAAACAACTGCGAGGGAGCGAGTGTCGGTCCGAGAACTCGATTTAATACCTGGGTTATGTTTTCGTTGGTCGCTCGCAGCGTGTAGGTGCTGGCCGCCGCTCCGCAGGTCCCCGCGGCGTTAAAGGTCAGTCCGCGAACGCAGGCTCCACGCCGAAAGAAATTCTCGATCTGGGTACGCGAGCGCGGTGCTCCGGTGCGACGATCCGCAAGATCGCCGCTCGAAAGCCTGTCCTGTCGGGATGCGAGTGTCGAATAACCCTCGACCCAAAATCGTGAGCGATTGTACCGTAGGCTCACAAAAGCCGTCGGAGGAGGAGTTCCACCCTCGATATTGGGCGGCAACCCGGTGTCTTTGTCAGCGGCCCGGATGTATGTGTAGTTGCCTCTTAAAATCAGATCGCTCCGGAGTTTTACTTCAGTCTCATACTCAAGGCCCCAAAGTTTTGCAGCGGTAAAATTTGCACGGACCAAAACCGGGGCCGAGCTGGCAGCGACGAAAACCGTACCATTTGGCGATTGGCTGACGATCTGATCACTTCCCAAAAATCGCCCGACGGCTCCTGCGGGCAGGATCAATGCCTGTTTTGTTACGGCATCTACGATATCGTTTCGGAAAACGGTCAATTCCGTATCAAATCGTTTGTGCTGATACCGAAAACTGACGTCAAAACTATTACTGTGCTCCGAGCGCTGTTTGGCAACCGCGATACCGGTCGAAACCGCATCGTCACCGGCAGTCGTTCCGATCGTGCCGTTCAATGCACCGGCCGCAATGTGATCGACCTCAAAACCGTCGCCGGTCAGACCAAGCGTGCCGAGATCCGTCATGCTCGGATAACGAAACCCGCGCCCGTAGTTAAACGCGATGCGGAAATCTCTCGACGCCCGGACTACTGCTCCGATACGCCCCGAAAAATCCGAGGTCGTCAGTTCGTCATCACTCCACAGTGGGCGGCCCGCAACGAGTGGCGAATCCGACGCCCGGACACGGTAGCTCAATCCACTGTAACGCAATGCACCGGTAACACGCAGACGATCTGGAATTGCGTCCCATTGATCCTGAATAAAGATTCCCGCCGTGTTAAAACGGGCCTCGTCGGGAACACGCGGACGCGAAAGCCTAACGAGATCGGTGACCGGGTTATAAATAAATGCGGGCGAATTTAACCTTTCGCGATAATGATCGCCGCCGATGAGGAACGTATTGTTCCGGCCAAGCTGTTTATCCAGAAAGAAGCTGGCACCGAAAACAGTTGTTCGTTCGTACTGATGGGAAATGTCGCCAAACGGATTTCCCTGCCCGCCCTGGTTCACTCGTTCCTCACGCTGGCTGTTATACGAAACCGTGAACGACCCGCTGTCGAATGGTCCCACGTCCTGTTTGACGTATCGCAGATATCCAAAATCGAGCATCAGATTGCGAAGATCGGCGATCAGATTGCCGTCGCCCCCGATCATCTGGTCAAATCGCTGCCCTTTGTCCTGCTGGCCGCGCTGATAGAAAAAGATCAATTGCTGATCATTGCGTGGCGAATAATTCAACCGAAACGCCCCGCCATACTGGTTAAAGCCTGTGCCGGGATTTCGGTCATAAAGGATTGTTGACGGCAGACCAAGAAAACGTGTGATGGCCGAATGCGAGTCGAGTCCGTCTGCGGTCCGAAGGTCTCCGATCCGGCGTCCGGCAACGCTGACATAACCGCCGAATTTGTGCGTTCCGTAACTGATTAGGGCCGAAGTGCCAATTCCGCGGTCAGCCGAGTTGAAGTTCGGTGTGAATTCCCCGTGAAACTCAGCCTTGTCGGCACCCAATATTGGGGTTTTTGTGATGAGATTCACTGTTCCAGCAAGCGAGTCGGAACCATATTGCGAGCCGTTGGGCCCGCGCAAAACCTCGACAGATTGCAGGTTGGTCGGCTCGTTAAGATTAAAAAATGTATTGATGCCGCCGCGCTGTGCTCCGTTTGTAAACCGGACGCCATCGACAAAATTAGCGACATTCTTTCCCGTCATTCCCCTGACCACGACCGCTCCGATCGTCGGGCTTGTCCGCTGCGTGTTGAGGCCCGCTTCTTCTTCGCCGACCTGGGCGAGTACCGAGGTTGCCCGTTCCGAGATTGCTTCGGTCCCGATAACGCTGACCGCCTGCGCTACATTTCGCGCCTCTTCGGCCTGTCCGACCTCGGCCGTGACCGTCAGACGGTTCTCGCCGATCGACAGCGTGATCGAAATTCCCGTCATACTGCCGCCCGAAACCTGAACCGTCTGTTCAGCGGCAGCAAAACCATTTGCCAAAACCCGCAAATTGTACTCGCCAGTCTGTAGCCCGAAAAACGAAAAGGTTCCGGCGCTTCCGGTCATCGTAGTTTTGCCGATACTGGTTTGTTTATTGCGGGCTGTTACACTCGCTCCGGCGATGAGATCGCCGTTCGGGTCTTTAACTGTCCCGGCTACCGTGTTTTGAGCGTTTAACTGAATCCCAAAGGCGAGGAGAAGAAGCGATATAGAAAATGATGTGTAAATAAAGCTTTTCATTTTGATCGAATGTGACAATAAATCGGGACAAAAAATTTTACCTTAAGGTTAGATACGCCACCAACGCGGGCGACACCAAAACTACTAGAGAGTCAAAACAAATCTAATCGATTCGATAGGTCGCGACACTGGTCGGCGTTTCAAAACACCGGACCTTGTAAACCTTTACGCGGTCATCTGCGACACGGGTATTCAAATATTCGAGAAAATATCGGGCCAGATTTTCAGCCGAAGGATTTAATTCCTCGTCAAACGGAGGCAGTTCGTTGAGATTGCGGTGATCGAGATATTTGACTATCTCGTCCGCCGCCGTCTTAAGATCGCCAAAATCGATGAGAAGCCCGATATTGTTCAATTCCTCGCCGCGGGCAAAGATCTCGATCTTGTAATTATGCCCGTGCAGGTTTTCGCACTTCCCCTTGTACCCCCGCAGTTGGTGCGCAGATGAGAAATTGCGTTCGATCATTACTTCGTAAAATGACGGCATATTTGGCTCTATCAATCCCAAAGGTCTTTTTCATCATACTCAATCCCGTTCTTTTCAAGAAATTGGCGAAACTCATCTTTGTAAGAAAGATTTTGGTGGATTTCTTTTTGCCTGTGAATGTAATCTTTCTCAATCTCATCTGCCGAGCGGCTCACCGTAACAGCGGCATAAGTTTCCTGCCAGTCGAAATCCGGTGACCATTTTCTGATAAAGGATGAACTGCGTTCCTTCAGGGTATTGATGACCGCATCCGGCGACCAGTTGCGAGCCAGAGCAAACAAGATATGAACATGTTCCGGCCCGCCGCCAATAGCCAAGGCGGGAGAATAACATCGGTCAAAAAGTATCTTCGAAATGCGGTCGTACAGTAAAGGCTCAATGTTTCCGACAATAAACGGAGATTGACCTTTCGTCGAGAAAACGGTGTGGATCAGAACATGAGAGCTTTGAACCGGCGAACGGCTCATGAGCTATATCGGCTCAGATAAAGCTTACCGTCATAGTCGTTGATGCCGACGATTACACGATCGAGCCAGCCATATCGGCCCAGTACATTGCGGTCGAACCCTTCGTCGCGTGCAAAATAAACCGTTGCATCGAGTGTAAATTCGGCGGCGACCAATGTTACCGGATGGCCATAGGTTATGAAGGACCCGGCAACCGTCCTGAAGCTCTGAAACTCGCCGGACTCAATTTCGAATCCAAGTCTCTCGCCGCATTCTCTTGAGAAAATACATCGGTCCGAACCTGTATCGAGCTTGGCCAAAACGCGTATCGAAAAATCTCCTACGCGAAGTTCAACATCAATCGAAATTCCGGGGACGCCTGAGTCGTAGTTTACGAGAGTATCAAACGTAAGGTCGTAAGCCATGCGTTACCCACCGCCCCACGGAACATAATCCGTTGGCAAAATGTAATGTAGCAATGGATCGCAAACACCTTTCGACTTTGCGGCCTGATCGGCTTCCTTGATTGTTTTTCCAAATGCGATCAATTTGCCATCCTTGAGCGCGACGTAATTTCCGGCATATTTGGACTTGTTTTTCTTTATCCAAATAGTATTGGGGTTGACGTAGCCTTTCTTACCGTTTTTTTTGGCTTCAGGTTGCGACTCGGGCTCGGAAAGCCTACGGGCCAAATCCGTTCGCTCGTCGGCGGTCAAAATATTCGCTTTTTTTACAAATTCATCTACAACTTTAGTCGACATATATCGTCCTCCGAACAACGGTATTTTAACATACCTATCAATTTCTCTAGCTGTTAAAAAATGGAGCTAGCTCTTCGAGCTCGCCCGTTATCCGCATCCTCGGCAGTGAATTTAGAAAATCGCGGCCATATCCTTTTGTCCTTAATCGCGGATCGAGAATGGCGATGACGCCGCGATCCGATCTACTTCGGATCAGTCGCCCAATTCCCTGTTTTAGAGAAATAACGGCTTGCGGCACGCTGTAGTCGAAAAATGATTTGCCGCCGTTATCGTCGATAAACCGGCTTCGTGCCGCGACGATCGGGTCGGTTGGGACGGCGAACGGCAGCTTGTCGATGATGACGCACGAAAGTTGATCGCCGCGGACATCGACGCCCTGCCAAAAGCTCGACGTGGCGAATAGAACCGCATTCGGCGTTTCTCGAAATCTTTCGAGCAAACCGCTTTTGGACATCGTTCCCTGCAAAAAGCATGGGTAGCCGACACGTGACGAAACCAATTCGTAGAGAGCATTCATCGACGAATTGCTGGTGCACAAAACAAAGGCATGGCCACTGGTCACCTGCAAAATTCGAATGATCTCGGCCGCTGCCATTTGCGAGAATTCCGGTGCACGCGGGTCCGGCATCGCTTTTGGCAAATAAATGATTGCCTGTTTTTCATAATCGAATGACGACGGAGCAACCAGCGAATTTGTCTTGCCGGCCGTCAAACCGAGACGGTCGCGAATAAAATTAAAGCTGCCGTTTGCGGAAAGCGTTGCCGAGGTGAGTATGCAAGTTTCGACCTTGTCAAACAGCTTTTCCTGTAAAAGCGAAGACACATCGACGGGCGAGGCCTGCAAAAACACCCCGCGGCCGCGACGTTCGAGCCAGTAGACAAAATTCCGATCCGCCTGTTTCACGATAAAACCGAGATCAAATCGCGTCTGCCGAATGCGTTTTACCACGCTCTCGGCCTCGGGCATTTTATCGGAATAGACGTCCACGTCGGCTTCTAACCTGGCGAGAGAATCGTCGAGGGCGTGGTACGTTTCGCCCAGCGCGGTCGGCTGATCCTCGCCATCGCTCCCGCGGCTGCCGAACGCGTCCGGAAGCAGAGGGAATCGGCCTTCCGAGCCGCGAGCCTGACTAAACCTGGCCCAAAACTGCTCTGAAAAGCCGATAATTCGAGCCGACGATTTTGTTATCCCCGCCGTCACTATCGCATCGTGGATCGGCAATTCGCCCGCGTCGCGGACAAGTTCGTCGATCCGGAAATTCGAGACCTGAAAGCCAAAATAATCGGCGGCGATGTCCTCGATGAGATGTGCTTCGTCAAAGATCACGGCGCCGTAATCGGGCAGAACCTTGCCAAACTGGTTGCCGCGAACATTCAGATCGGCGAAAAAGAGATGGTGATTGACGATCACGATGTCGGCATTTTCGGCTCCGACACGCATTCTGGTGATAAAACACGGCTCAAAATCAGGGCATTTTTGTCCGATACAAATCTCGCTTTTCGCATTTATCCGCGGCCAGAACCCGAGATTTTCCGGCAAATATGTCAGTTCCGCCCGATCGCCGGTTTTGGTCGCACGCGACCACTCGACAACGTCGCGAAAATGATCCACCTCGCCGACGCCGTCGAGCATCGGTTGATCATCGCTTTTGTGCAAGCGATAAAGACAGGCATAATTTGACCTGCCCTTCATATATGCAGCCGAAAACTTTTTGGGCAAAACCTTTTGCAAAAAAGGAATGTCCTTTTCCATCAACTGCTCCTGCAGGTTTTTTGTGCCCGTCGAGATAATAATTCGTTTTTTTGTGCGGATCGATTCGTTGATCGCCGGGATCAGATAGGCAAGAGTTTTGCCCGTGCCAGTACCGGCCTCAACAATCAGATGCTTTTTGTCCTGAAACGAACGCTCGATCGCCTCGGCCATCCGGATCTGACCCTCGCGGTACTCGTAATCTTCGTGAAACTGGGCGATAAGCCCATCGGTTCCGAAGACTTTTTCGACAAGATCGTCGGTTTGTTTTTGCGGTTTTTCAGCAACCATTTTTTTGACTCGGGTCCATATTTTTTGGTATAAACAACCCTTGCAGTTGAGTGACGAGAGCTAACGGCGGCCCGCTATTTTTATATTCGCACACTAAAATTTCGAGCATTGCCACATGACTGATGTGCGACTGTCCGTATGCCGAATTTAATATCTTAATGGTTTTGTTAATTTAATTCGAAACCAACGGCTGTTTTCTGCATCATAAGCACTAGCAATTTTTGAAGGGGATCTACTTTTAATGACATTCAGCTTATCAGAATCTGGGCGGAGAATCTTGTTCATGGTAGCGGTCATCGGGGTCGCGTTCGTATTTTATCTTTTTTCACCGCAGAAGCATTCTGAAGCCGCAAAGGGCCTCTCGCATCAAACCAGAAGTCAGGATGACGGCGTTCCGAATTATGACATTCGCGCGGACAAAAGGGCCGTCGAAAAGATTTCGTCTCTTAGAAGTGCCGCGGGCAAAAATGCTTTTGAGATAGCCGACCGACGTGATTCGATGGTTCGTGCGGAAAGGTCTCTAAAGGCCCGGATACCAAATCTTAAGGTCGAATACAACGCCGAACAGCAGACGCCCGAAATAATAGCGACCGATGTCAGTAAGGGCAAGTCGTTTTTGACCAACTCATCCCACGGTAAGAGATGGGCCACCCTAAAAACTTTCCTGGAGCAGAATTCCGAATTGGTCGGCAGTGGCCGGTCTAACATAGACAAACTTAAGGTTTCGGCTGAATACACAAACCCCGACGGCGAACTCTCGTTTGTTGAACTCGATCAGGAGATCAATGGCGTGCCGGTCTTTCGCGGCCAGGTAAAAGCCGGCTTTACAAAGGCAGGCGAATTAATTCGCGTGATTAACAATTTGGCTGCCGATGTGGACGAATATTCTACTTCGACAGATTTTGGCGACCCTCTCACGGCGGTTAATATTGCCGCCCGAGCGATAAACAACGATGGTTCTAAGATCGACCGCAAAAAAAACGGCAAGGCCTCGACGGATCGCAAAGTAGTTTTTGGCGAAGGCGATTTGGCAACCACCGCCGAAAAGATGTATTTCCCGACCGAGCCCGGAGTTGTCGTGCCAGCTTGGCGAACACTCATTTGGCAGCCCACCAATGCATTCTACGTAATCGTCGATGCCAAATCCGGGACTGTCCTTTGGCGAAAAAATATCACCGACGACCAGAGCCAACCGGCGACCTATAACGTTTACGCCAGTCCAAATGCGATGGTAAATATCGCTCACAGCCCGTTCCCTTTTTCGCCAGGGCCGATCGGCCCGAATGGAACTCAGGGGGCGGCTCTCGCGCGTACATCGATCACCCGGATCGGCAATGAGGCACCCTACACATTTAACAATCAGGGCTGGCTCCCGGATGGTGCTATTAAGACAGACGGAAACAACGTCCAGGCCGGCCTTGATCGAGACGGCACCGACGGAATTGATCTTAACAGCGAAGCCGTTAGTGCAACCCGCGATTTTACCTTTAACTACAGCCCTCTTAACCCGAATGACAACACGGGTGAGAATCCGATCCCGTTAGTCCAGACATATCCAGGCAGCCAGTTTCAGCAAGGTATCGTCACGCAGCTCTTTTACATCACAAATTGGTACCACGATGAGACCTATAGGCTTGGCTTTACTGAGGCTGCCGGTAACTTTCAGAATACTAATTTTACTGGCCTCGGAATTGGCGGTGACCGGATCAGAGCCGAAGGGCAGGATTCGGCCGGAACCAACAACGCTAATTTTTCAACGCCAGCCGATGGCGGACGTGGAAGAATGCAGATGTTTATTTTTACGGCGCCAAATCCGGACATCGACGGGAGTCTGGATGCCGATGTTGTTATCCACGAGCTTACGCACGGACTTTCGAACCGGTTACATGGCAATGGTTCTGGCCTTTTTAATGACATGTCGCGCGGTATGGGCGAGGGCTGGTCGGATTTTTATGGAATGGCAATGCTATCGCAGCCAAACGATCCGATCGATGGTCTCAACACAACGGGAGCCTACGTCACATATCTTTCAGGCGGCAGTACGAATAACGCATATTACGGCATCCGCCGGTTTCCGACGGCGATAATGTCGTCTGTCGGCGGCCCGAATAATCGCCCGCATAATCCGCTTACTTTCGCTGACATTGACTCGACACAGCTAAATATAAGCGATGGCGCATTTAATTCGCGGACAAACGGCACGGCGGATCAAGTCCACAACGCAGGCGAGATTTGGTGCAACATGCTGTGGGAGATTCGTGCCCGAATGATTCAACGCCTCGGATGGGCGGTCGGCAACCGCCGGGTGCTGCAATTGGTGACTGACGGTATGAAACTGGCTCCGCTTTCCCCGACCTTTATCTCCGAACGCGATGCTATCGTCGCTGCCGCTTTTGCCGGCGGCGACCCCGACGATGTCGCAGATGTCTGGGCCGGGTTTGCCACACGGGGTCTCGGATCCGGAGCAACAATTCAGAATGTAGGCGGCACATCCACCGGCGGAACCGGGGCGGCCAGGGTGACCGAGGCTTTTGATCTGCCGAATATCTCGCAGTCGCCATTTTTCACGATCAGCGATGCAATCGGCGATGACGACGGTTTTCCGGAACCCGGTGAAACGGTGACGTTTTCGATACCACTGACAAATTCGACCGGCAAAACCGCGACCGATGTTTCGCTTCAGATCGTCGGCGGAGGTTCGGCGAATTACGGCACGATGTCGGGCATCTCAAACTTGATGGGTTCGGCGACATACACGATTCCCTCTGGGGCAAACTGCGGCGGCACGGCCTCAGTAACGTTTAATGTCACGAGCAGTCTGGGGCCCGCTAGTTTTACTGGTACATTCCTGGTCGGAAAACCTGACGCCACAACAACGAGCGAAAATTTTGACGGAGTGACGGCTCCGGCTCTACCCACGGGCTGGACTGCTACCTCGGTTTCCGGCGGTACAAATTTTGTTAATTCCACAACCACTCCAGACACCGCGCCAAATGCGATGTTCGCCCTCGATCCGACCACCGTCGGTGGTGGCACGGATCTAACATCCCCGTTCGTTTCAGTAACATCGGCGGCGGCGACAGTTTCATTTAAACATAATTACGCAACCGAATCTGGCTGGGATGGCGGCGTTTTAGAGATTAGCGTTGCAGGGGCTCCGTTTCAGGATATTTTGACAGCCGGCGGTTCGTTCACGCAAAACGGTTATAACGGCAGTCTGGGAGCGGGAGCAAACAATCCCATCGCCAACCGCGCGGCTTGGACAGGTAATTCGGGTGGTTATATAACCACGACCGCCCAACTCCCGGCGGTTGCGATCGGCAAGATCGTCCAATTAAGATGGCGTTTCGGTGCCGACGACAACACGGCCGTTACCGGCTGGAGGGTCGATACGATCAGTTTGAACGGAGCCGGGTTTGTCACCACGTTTGCTTGCTCGGTCGGAGCTCCGCGCAGAGTAACCGTTTCCGGTCGGGTTATGACGCCGACTGGTTTGGGACTCAGGAATGCTATTGTTATATTGACGGATTCGCAATCGAATGTGCTTCGGGCGACGACCAGCTCGTTCGGCGTGTATCAGTTCCAGGACATCCCGAACAACGAGGCCTTCACACTCGGCGTCAGTTCGAAACGGTATCGCTTTGCTGCACGTCAGATAAACCTTACGGGCAATTTGAGCAATTTGGACTTTATCGGGCTTGAATAGCGTTCGCATTACGGCTGTCGAGTGAAGTATCAGACTTTTTGTCCGTCGCAGCCGTCAAAATGCCTGGAAAGAGTAAATAGATCAATAATATGAAAACCCGACCCGGTAATTCATCAACCACGAAATTAGTTGTAATTGCCGTGTTTGCATTTGTCGTCGTGGCTTTAAGCCTTTTGGGCAGCCGCGACGCGGTTTTGGCGTCAGCGTTTGGCCCGTCGCCTTCGCACACAGGAGCTCCCGGAGAAAACAACTGCACGTCCTGCCATATTTCTTATCCGGTCAACAGCGGTGACGGCAGTATCCGGATCGAGGGCGTTCCGGCTAACTACTCGCCCGGACAGCAGATCGCTGTAACGGTGGTTTTGGATCACCAGGACGCGACAAACTATGGTTTTCAATTTACAGCGATCGACAACACTGGAAAAGAAGTCGGGACGTTCGGCTTACCCGCTCAAAACCCGCCGCAGATGCAGATCGATAGCAATATCGTAGGCGGAAATACTCGTCAGTATATCGAACACACGAGTGATGGGCTCTTTACCGACGGTGTCTTTGGCTCTAACAGATGGACATTCAACTGGACCGCTCCCTCTGAATCTGCCGGAAAAGTCGATTTTTATGTGGCCGGAAACGGTGCAAATGGCGATCGTGGGACGTCGGGCGATTATATCTATACGACCTCGACATCGATTTTGCCGTCCGCGGGGCCGTTGGTATCGATAAGCGGTAAAGTTACCAGTCCGACCGGTCTTGCGTTGCGAAATATTAGACTCACCCTGACCGATACTAATAGTATTCAGCGGATCGCCGTGACCAGCTCATTTGGTCTCTATAGCTTTGCCGACATTCCATCAGGGACAAACTATATCCTCAGCGCCCAATCAAAACGGTACAGATTTGCGGCCAAATCTTTCTCGCTCAGCGATAACCTTTCGAATATTGATTTTACGGGTATGGAATAATTTAAGACTTCTTCAATTTCGCTTCGTTTCGCCATCAGCCAAATTCTTTTAGAACTCATTCCCGGCCCCTTCGGTTCCGGATCCGATAAACCCGGATTCGTCTTTAGCGGAAAGTATCCGATTCCGTGCGCAAGCCCAAGCGTTAGAGCCTGTGTCAAAACTCGAACTTTAAAAACCCATAATATATAAAAAGCGTATAAGTGTAGAGGAGGGGTTTATGGGATATATAGAAGGGGTGGGTCGTGGACAGCAGATGATGTTTCCGGCGACGTTGGACGAGTATGTTG
>JBGTCS010000377.1:0-1986 GCA_041748715.1 Pyrinomonadaceae bacterium
GGCGGCCCAGGCGGCGGTCGCGTTGTTTTCGTTAGCCTCGGTGTCGTTGGTTACGCGACAACTGGGGACTGACGGCTACGGTGGTGTGGTCGCGGTGATCGCTGCCTCGCAGGTGGCCCAGATGTTTGTGACTTGGACGGGAATTTCGCTCGCCCGGTATGGCGTCGAGGAGTTTGTCGAATCGGGGAAGATAACCAATTCGTTTTGGGCCCGGACCGCGATATTTGTTCCGAATACTCTGATCTTCCTTTTATTTGGGTCGCTGTGGATGCCTCTGCTTTCCGACTGGCTAAAATTGCCGCCGGGCGCCGGGTGGTTTGTGTTTGCACACTTTGTGATCAGTGCCGCCTGGCTTCATATTCAGCAGGCGATGCAGGCGGCAAAACTGCCGCGTCTGCAGGGAATGATGCAGGCGGCGGAGCGGGGCGTGATACTTGGATTGTTGCTTGTTTTTGTCGCGACCGGACGTCTGGATGGCGTGACCGCGATAAGTGCATATATTGTGGCGCCGGCCGTTATGACGGTCGCCGGTATCGTTGCCATTCGGAAAATGTTTTCGTGGAAGATACGGATAAAGCCTGATCTCGTGCGAACGCTGCTGAAATTTTCGCTGCCGTTGATCCCTTATTCGCTGATCGGATATTTTTCGACAAATTATCTGGATGCGATATTTATTTTGCAATATCTTTCCAAATCCGATCTAGGCGTCTATTCGATCGCGTACCAGATGAACGGAATTTTGATGCAGTTTCCGCTGCTCGCGGGTTCGCTGCTATTGCCGTTGTTTGTGACGCTTCGGACCGGCGGCAACAGTGAACGCGTCACTACCTATATGGAAGATATTTTGCCGCTTTTGACCTTTATAGGCGGTATCATTGCGATCTGTGCGGCGCTCGCGATGACGGTTTTTATCCCATTTGTTTTTGGCGAAGAGGTTGATCAGGCGGTACTGATATTCTGGATCTTGATCTCGAGCGCGGCATTTACGATACCGGCTCTCGTCGGGTTTTCCCCCTTTAGCAACGCGATCTCGGCGACATATGTTGCCTCGGTGATGGCACTTGTCGCGTCGGTTGTAAATCTGACGGCAAATTATCTGCTGATCCCGCGTTACGGTCTGGTTGGTTGCGCGTGGGCGACGGTCTTGGCTTATGGAACCAGTGCGATCGTGCTCATACTTATTGGTCGATTCCGATTTTCGCTCCGGCATCGCTGGACGATTCCCGCATTTTTGCCGCCGCTGACAGCGTCGATCTATGCGTCGATGGGCGGCGATCTGATAACTGCCTTCGTCCTTGCAATCGCTGTCGCGTTTGTTATCGTTTTGGTTTGGCGTAAGGCGGTCGGTGACGCGATTCGCATTTTAAGAGACTATCGTTCGTTTGCGGCGGGTTAATATTTATTTGGGAGTTTACGATTTGAGCTTGTTGAAAGAAGCGGCGTATAAGGCATTGGATGCGGTCACATTGGGCCGTGGCGTTTCGCGCGTGATCGGCGGCGAGACGATTAAATTCCCGGCTCGTTGGAGCAGGTATTACGAGGCCGATTACGAACCCGAAACATTTAAATTCTTTAGCGAAAATGTCCGGCCCGGTAACACGGTTCTCGATATCGGCGGGCATATCGGTCTGTTTGCGGTCGTCAATGCGCGTCTGGTGGGCCCAGCCGGTAAGGTGTTTTCGTTTGAGCCGACGCCATTTACCCGCAGCGTTTTGACCGAAGTTGTCGAGCTCAATTCCTGCTCGGACATTGTCGAAGTTCGCGGCGAGGCAGTTTCATCGCGGCGCGGCGAGACGGTTTTTTTCGACACCGGCAACGCGATCTCAAATGCAAATTCGCTTGTCAAAACTGAACTGAGTCGAACCGAAATACCGATCACGCTCGTCAGTGTCGACGAATTTGTAAAAGAAACGGATCTAAAAGTCGACTGTCTCAAGATCGATGTTGAGGGAGCGGAACTTGATGTGCTGATCGGTGCCCGCGAAA
>JBGTCS010000378.1:0-10131 GCA_041748715.1 Pyrinomonadaceae bacterium
TTTCCTCGCAGTTGCCATCTCCGCTCTTGTGTTCGGCGTATCCTATATGCCGACTGAGGCAAATCAGTCGGTCCGCGGTGGGCGGATCATTGGAACGCTTACGGACCTTGGTACTAATCGACCTGTTGTCGGCGAGGTCGGTGTTACCACCCTCGATGAAGGCCGCCTCCGGCTTAAGCATGCGAGAGGTTCATTACAGGGTGAGTTTGTGATTGACGGAATCGAACCCGGTCAATTTCATCTGGTCACCAAAGCTGATGGTTATGCGGTCGAACATCGGAATGTTTCCCTCAATCAAGGGGAGACCTTGCGAGTGGACTTCGTATTGAAACCGGTCAAGAAGCTAAAAGGAGTTGTTCGCGGTCCGAACGGAGGTCCACTTTCCGGCGCCGATGTCAGCGTACGTTATCCTGCCGAACTTCCGCCGCCTGGAAATGTAACCAGCACATATCAGTGGGAGGCGGGCGAATTCCTGACCGGTTCGTTGGGAACCTTTGAGATCGACGTCCATCCGGACAAGGAGTTTATCATCGAGGCTTCACATCCGAATTTTGTCGGTGATGTTTCCCGACCCATTACGGTTCCAGCAAATCGAACCGAAATATCCACATCACTTTCGCTCAGAAACGGCGGTAATCTTACCGTCGAAGTAAAAAACGCTGCAGGTGTTCCCATGCCTAACGTGCAGATCAGGTTGGTGGCTCAAACTGCGAGATCTGCCTCACCCCGTTTTACTTCTACAGAAACGTTAAGGCAAAGAATAAAGCATGGAAAAAGTCGAGCCGACGGAACGTTTAGCTTTCGGCACGTGCCACCTGGCCGCAGGATCGTAGTCGTTGTCCATCCCGGCTATCGACCATTCAAACAGTTAATTGACGTTACGTCCGGCCAAAGCTTATCTCAAATAGCAATCGTCCTGAATTCATCTGAGTGACTAACGGTCTATTAGGCCGTTTGTGGGCATCGGTTTGAATAAAATTCCATTAGATCGAAGTAATAGTTTTATGAAACACAAAATAGCGGCGAGCATTTTTATTTTATCAATTGTCACGTTTGGGCAAAGCTCACTTCTTGCTCAGGCATCCGGTCAACCTAAGTTTGGGACGTGGGATGCCGTTAAAGGAATTCCTTATGGTGAAAAGGTTGGGATAAACCTCAAGGCCGGCAGGACAGTTAAAGGCGAGATCGCGAGCGTCTCTGACAGTGGGATTACAATAGGACGTGACAGTAGCGCCGTCACTGCGGGACGCGATGAAGTGCGGCGCGTATACCGTATGATCGAAAAGTCGCCCCGCAAGTCCGTCCTGATCGGCGCGTTGGTCGGGGCCGCGATAGGGGCTGGAGGGACTGTGAATATCGCCCGGACGGGCGAAGTGACCACGGACTTGGCTTTGCTGCCGCTGGTCGGAGCTGCAACCGGCGCGCTGCTCGGGCTGGCTTTCGGTAGTCGGGACAAGCGGATTTTGATATATGAGATTCAGTAACTGGGCAGCGGAGCGAAGCCAGTCATCAAATAAAGAGATTGAATCCCACAATTCTCGGTACGCTTTGTAGCCAGCGGACATCGGACGTTCACTAAGGAGGATTCAAACTATGATCAGGCAGACTATATCCCTAATTCTCGTCATTCTTTTGTCCCAGGTATTGTTTGTAATACCTGCGACAGCGGAGACTAAAGAAGAAAAGATTCACAAACATTCGGCGAAAGTAAAGGCTGCGATAGCCAAGCTCGGCGTCGGCGCAAATGCCCGTGCAGAGGTCAAGTTGCGAGATAAAACTAAAATCAAAGGCTATATCCGTGATGCGGAAGAGGATCGCTTTGTAATTGTTGATGCAAGTACCGGCGTTGCTGCAACAGTAGCATATGCATCGGTAAAGCAGATCAAGGGCAACAATCTTTCGACTGGAGCCAAAATTTTAATTTGGCTCGGCATTGTAGCAGGGATCATACTTTTCATCTCACTTGGGGTAGACGATTAATGGTCACGCCAGTTGATCCCTCCTGGGACCCCCATAGAGAGATAATTTTATGAAATACAAGATAGTATCGGCGGGCCTCATTGTTGTCTTTTTAATTGTCCCTTTTGGGACGCCAACGGCTCTTGCTCAGCAGATCAGTCAACCACGGTTCGGAACCTGGGATGCCGTTAAAGGAATTCCTTATGGTGAAAAAGTGGAGATCAAGCTAAAGGGCGGCAAGATGGTTAAAGGAGAAGTGGCCAGCGTTTCCGACACCGCGATTATAGTCGGCAGCGGCAGCAAATCGGTTACGACAACGCGCGACGACGTAAATCGTCTGTCTCGCATAATTAAAAAGTCGTCCAGGAAACCCGTCCTTGTTGGAGCTCTGGTCGGCGCCGGAATCTTAGGCGGGGGAACTGCCATTGCTGCCGCAGGTAGCTCGAATTCTGGTGATGACGCAGCCGTCTTCACCGTTCTTATGGGCTGGGCCGGTGCCGGAGTCGGAGCTTTGGTTGGAAGTATCTTTATGAATAAGAAAAGGTCAGTGTTGGTTTACGAATCTCAATAGCCGCAAAAAGACAATGCAGATTGAAGATGCCAAAGTCACGTCGATCATTGACTCCTTTCGAGTGCGGAGCGAACGCGCGCTCAAAATGTTTCGCCAAGAGTATGCCGAGCAGCATCAAACAAAGCATCAACCGCCAGATACATCTGTTTGCGGGCCAGGTAAATATTTTTATGAAATATAAAATAGTGGCAGCCGGTCTTATTGTTATCTTATCAATGGTTGCATTCGGGCAACCCATAGTTCTTGCTCAGGAGGCCAGTCCACCGTGGTTTGGAACCTGGGAGGCCGTTAAGGCAATCCCACCCGGTGATAAGGTGGAGATTAAGCTAAAGAACGGCAGAACGGTAAAAGGTGAAGTGGCCAGCGTTTCCGACACCGCGATTATAGTCGGCAGCGGCAGCAAATCGGTTACGACAGCACGCGACGACGTACAACAGCTGTTTCGCATAATTAAAACGTCGTCGAGAAAACCCGTCCTGGTCGGCGCTCTGGTCGGCGCCGGAGCCGGTGTCGTGATTGGAGCTTCGTTGGACGATGGCCGTAGCAAGCTATCGGCGCCAGAGGTGGCCGTTGTGGGATTAGTAGGCGCGGGACTCGGATTCTTGGTTGGACGTCTATTCCGGAACAAAAAAAAGCTGATATTGATTTACGAGTCCCGGTAGAGGTAAAGAAATATGCGATTTGACCAGTGCCATATCCCGCTCTTCAGCAACTCATTTCGACTGCGGAGCCGAAGGATGCGGACGACTATCGTTATCGCCCTCGCGTTGGTTTTCATGCATGAGGACGCAGCCATCAGTCGTTCTTGCTCAGGATGTCAGTCAACCGAGGTTTGGCACTTGGGATGCCGTGAAAGCGATTCCTCCGGGCGAAAGAGTGGAGATAAAACTCAAGAGCGGCGGAACCACGAGCGGAAAAGTTAAAAGTGTAACGGACATTCGCTGCTTCGGGACGGCCGCGATACTAGTCTGCGCCGGGAAGATATATTGAGAGTTCATCAAACCGTTGATAAGTCATCGAAAAAGCCCATGCTTGTCGAAGCGGCCGCCGGCGGTATTGTCGGAATCGGCATCGGCGCTGCCGTTAGGGACAAGGCGACTGTGAAGTCAGCGGTACCGATCCTCTTAACAGGTGGTACAACTGCCGCGATCGGGGCGCTTGTTGGTTGGGCTATTCGTGGCGAGAAATCCAAAGTACTTATTTTCGAATCTCAGTAACCGTAAGGAATATGCAATCCGACCACAGCAATATGAGGCCAATTAGAGAATCATTTCGATCACGAAGCGAACGGGCTCTCAAATTGTTTCGCCAGGAGTATTCAGAGCAGCACCAGACAAAGATCAACCGTCGGCTGCATGTGATCGGACGTGTTATCCGGGTCATCGCCCTACCGGTGGCTTTTTATAACTGGAAAATCGCGATCGGCCTGTTTGTGCTTGGATATTTGATACAGTTTTTGGGTCATGCAATCGAGGGAACCTCGCCGTCATTCTTTCGAAATCCGAAACATTTACTGATCGGAAGTTTGAGTCATATCGTCAAAGCTTTGGATAAGCTCAAAGGCAGTAGAATTAAAGACTAAGACATATCGCTTATGTTTGACTCGTTAAAGCAAATAGCTTCAGTAATGGTAACCGTCAGATGGCTGGTTCCGAGGCAAAGCGTTTCTCTGCGGTTGTATTTGTCTCTGTTGAATATTTTGATCGTCAGTCGTCAGAGCGTTTACCGGCATTTTGTTGAATATAAGGCAGCGGACAAACGATCGCGTGTAAGAGAGTTTTTCAAATCGGTTGCGGCGATTCCCGTTTCTGACCGGCCTACGGTAACGGCAACTCTTTTGGCTCGCCTGCTTCGCACCATCTATCTGACCGAAATTGCGCCGGGAGACAAAGGCGGCAATGTCGCTCGCGGCGGACCAAATCAAGGTTATATCAATCATCCTCAGTTCGGTTACGGGGAATCCCTGCAATCCATCATTCGCCCAAAATCGACAAAGGGTCCCTTGCCGTGAACTCGAATAGATTTCGTTCCAAAATAAGTTTGACGCAGAGAGGAAACAAACCACGGATGGACATAAATAAACACAGATTCGGCGTTGGGCGTTTTTGAGATTAAAGCCCAATGCGGGGGGCCCGCGCATAAGCAAGGGCGATACATCCGAGTCAGGTTTTGGGGGGAGGCGTGACCTCCGAGTTGCGCGATACGCCCTTGCTTACGCGCGGGCTTGCGCACGGAATCGGAGATTTTACGCTAATGACGAATCCGGGTTAAACACAGATAATCAATATCATATTCTGGTGTTCGATTCCTATCCGTGTCCATCTGTGTTTATCTGTGGTTTAATTTTTTTTTCTTCCACTGCATCTCTGCGGTTGAAAAAATATTTAGGAAAGATTTCCAAATAAGAATGAGCAAGATTTTAAGAAAAATTAAACCGCGTTGACGCAGAGACGAAACTAACCACAGATGGACACAAATAAACACAGATAATCAAGATCATACTCTGGCGTTCGATTTCTATCCGTGTCCATCTGTGTTTATCTGTGGTTTAAAGTTCTTTCTCTGTAGTTAAAAAAATATTTAGGAAAGATATCCAATGCATGATTTCGCCATCATCGGTTCGGGCTACGGCGGATTTATTCCCGCCCTGCGGCTGGCTGAGGCCGGCTTTTCGGTGATAGTTCTGGAGAAAGGAAAAGCATTTGCCGACTCGGATTTTAAGCAAAGCTACTCGCCCGCGTATTTTCGGAAACTCTACGATTGCTGGTACACAAGCGATTATCAGGCGTTTTTTACAACCGCCAGGATTCTCGGCGGGGGTTCGGTTCTCAACGCAGGAGCGTCGATTAAGGCTCCGCCCGAGGCTTTTGATTTTCGCAGTAACGGCAGACGTCTTTGGCCGGAAAGCATATCGCGAACAACGCTCGATCCTTACTATTACCGAGTTCAGAAAGAATTGGGAATCCGTCAGATCGCCTGGCCGGAAGTTTCAAAGGCCGGGGGAAAATTTGCCTCAATTCTAAACGACGCTGGCCACAGCTTTGAGCGGGCGTCGTTTAATTTTGATAATTGCGTGCAATGCGGTTTTTGCCAGGCGGGTTGTAAATTTGGCCGCAAAAACACCGGTGTAACGACCTATATCGAGAAGTCCAAGATATTGGGTGCAAATTATGTTACTGGTGCTGCTGTTTCAAGAATCTCAAAGCACAAGGACTGGTTTGAGGTTGTCTATCGCGGCCGTTGGCGGGAAAAAACCGTTCGGGCCAAACGAGTGATCTTGGCCGCCGGGACGTTTGGAAACGTTCAAATCCTGCACAACTCACGCGGCTTTTTGCCGACACTTAGCGACCAGATCGGGGCCCGGTTCACCACCAGCGGATCACTTTCATTTTTCATGGAACTCCCTGAGCCAGACCCCGAATATTTCTGCTACATGGGTCAAACCAATCCGGGTATTTACAGCTACGATTTTTGGGATCGCGACCGCATAGTGCTTCACGCCACGACGGTTCCGTTAGCGGTTTTGGGAGCGGTGCCGCTTCGCCGGGATGGTGAAACGCCGCGACTTTTGGATGGTGAGAGTTTTGAGAAAAGTGTAAATTCTTTGTTCCCACATAAGATCGTCGGCGGTGCTGTTCACGGATTGTTAAACCACACGGGTCGCGTAAATATGACGAACGGAGGTTTGAAAGTTGATTATCAATCGACCCCGGAACTTGCCGGATATGTCTCAAAAGTTTACAACCAGTTAAGCAATATCACCTCGAATGCCGGTGTTAAGTTATTGCTTACAAACGATCAAACAACCTTTGACATGTCGACGACGCTGGTGCTCGGAACGTGCAGCATGGCCGATTCAATCGACAATGGCGTTGTCGATCCTGACGGCAGGGTATTTAACTGCCCCGGACTTTACATCACAGACGGCAGCGTCATTCCAACGTCCCTGGGCGTGAATCCCTATTTTACGATCGCAGCCAACGCAGAGCGATTGTCCGAAGCCATAATTGCGGATCAATAAGAGAGAAAACTGGGGGAACGATATAAAGATAAGAATTTAGTATTTCGGCACGCTTGGATCGATCTCATTGGACCACGCGGTAATGCCGCCGACTAGGTTTTTTAGGCTGCCTTTATACCCTGAATGTTCGAGGAACTCGATTGCTCGTGCGCTGCGGCCGCCCATTTTGCAATGTATGACCGTATCCATCGTTTCGTCGATCTCGCCCATACGCTTGATGATCTCGCCGAGCGGGATGAGTTTCGCTCCGTCAATCTTGGCAAACGCGAACTCGTCGGGCTGGCGGACGTCGATTAGTTGAATGTTCTCGCCGGCGTCGATGAGAGCCTTTAGTTCCGATACAGTTATCTCTTGCATAAATTGCTGATTCCCTTGTTTTGGTGCCACTATTTTAGCACCTCTTTGGCTACAATTCACAATTGACGATCTCTGGCTTTTTCACCAAGCCACCGCCGTGCACATTGACACTTGTTGACAAAAATTTACATTAACAGTGCCTGACGGAATTCCGAACTATTGTAAACTACGATACTTAGGCACCTATATCTATGTGGAAACCACGCTTGAGATCGATCATCTTCCTCGCAGTTATTCTCACAACCGTGTCATGCGCCGCTTCAAACAGAGGGCAACGGAGTAATTCGAATGCAAATGAGACCGATGCTACCGCTCCCATTGCGATTACGGTCGGTAAGAGCGAATCTCGCGATATCGCGGCCACGATCCAAGCGACTGGCAGCACTGTCGCGGACGAAACTTCGAATGTCGCTCCAAAAACGGCCGGCAAGATTGTAAACATTTCGGCCAACGTCGGCCAGTTTATTTCGGCCGGAGCCGTCCTTGCACGGATCGATGACCGCGATGCCCGGTTGCAGCTCTCGTCGGCAAATGCGAATGTCAAAAAAGCGAGAGCGACGGTACTGCAGGCCGAGGCCCGACTCGGGCTCGGGCCGAACGGCAAGTTTAATGCTTCGGCAATTCCCGAGGTTCGAGCCGCCAGCGCCAATTTTGATCAGGCGACCGCCGAACTTCGGCAGGCCGAGGCTAACGAAAAGCGTTATCGCGAACTTACCGAGTCAGGTGACGTCGCGATGATGACCTATGAGCAATTCAAAACGACACGCGACACGGCCCGGGCCAGAGCAAATTCGGCCAAACAGCAGCTTGACGTAGCGATCAATACTGCACGTCAGAGCAGCCAGGCGATCGTCACCGCTCAGGCCGATGTCGAGTCAGCATTGACCCAGGTCGCCAACGCCCAACAGGCGATCGCCGACACGATCATAAGGGCACCATTTTCGGGCTTTGTTAGTGACCGGCCGACAGCGGTCGGAGAATTTGTTTCGTCGGCCTCGGTCATTGCCACGATCCTCCGGACAAACCCGATGAAAGTACAGATCCAGGTGGCCGAGGCCGATCTGCCGTACGTTTCGCTGGGCCGGGGTGTTTCGGTTCAGGTTGACGCGTATAAAGATAGAAAATTTGCGGGGACCGTCACTGCAATAAATCCAGCCGTCAACACGGTATCGCGTTCGGCGGTTATCGAAGCGTCGATCGAGAATGGAAACAACGCACTTCGATCGGGGATGTTTGCCTCCGTAAAGATCACACGCGAAGGCGGAAGCAAGGCGGTTTTCGTTCCAAAGACAGCCGTTTTCAACGATCAAAGCACTCAGTCCTACCGTGTTTTTGTCATCCAGGAAGGCGTGGCGAGGTTAAAAGTCGCGCAGCTCGGCATTGAGGAAGGTGAATTCGTGCAGGTCGTCACGGGTGTCGATGCGGATGAGACGGTCGCGACCAGCAGCCTCGATCAACTATTCGAAGGGGCAAAGGTCAGTTTTTAAAAAAGTATTATGCAGTGGCTGGCTGAAATCTGTGTTCATCGTCCGGTTTTTGCGACTGTCATCGTTTTGTTTTTGACGGTTGTCGGCGGGTTTAGTTTTTTTACGCTCGGAGTTGACCGGTTTCCAAAGATCGAGCTGCCGACGATCTCAGTGCGGACCAGCAATCCCGGCGCGGCCCCCGAAGAGATCGAGACAGAAATAACCGATGTCATCGAAGGTGCCCTCAATACCGTCCCTGGCGTCGAGGAAATGCGTTCCAGCTCATCCCGCGGCAGCTCGAATGTCACGCTGACCTTCAATCTCGAAAAAGATCCCGACGTAGCCTTTCAAGAGATCCAGCAAAAATTAAGCACGGTTGTTAACCGGCTTCCGGATTCGGCCGACCCACCGGTCGCACAAAAATCCGATCCCGATTCGCAGCCGATCCTGATGTACACGATCAGCGCTCCCCGAGATGTAATGGAGCTGTCTGAACTGGTCGAAAATCTCGTTCAGGACCGGATCGAATCGGCCGACGGCGTTGGCGAGGTTTTTATGTGGGGCGCTCGTTCGCCTCAGATCCGCGTCAGCGTAAACCCCGATCGACTGCGGGCTTACAACATTTCGGTGACCGAGGTTTCGGCGGCGATAAGGTCGCAAAATCAGGAGATGCCGGGCGGCAACCTGATCGAGGGCCGGCGCACCTTTGGCGTCCGGACGATGAGCAAGCTCACCACGATCGAGCAGTTCAGCGACATCGTTATCGCGACCCGCAACGGCTTTCCGATAAAGATAAGGGACATTGGCATCGTCGAAAAAACTGGCGGCGAGCCGAGTTCGGCAGCATCGCTTAACGGTGTCCAGTCTGTCTCGGTCGGCGTTCGCAAGCAAGCCGGTGCCAACACAATTGCTGTAATTAAAAACGTGAAGACGAGAATGGCGACCATTATTCCGGGTCTGCCATCGGATATGAACGTTGCGGTCATTCGCGATCAATCCGAATTTATCGAAAATTCCCTGAATGCGATCGAAGAACATCTTGTACTCGGCGGCTTGTTTGCGGCGATCGTCGTATTTCTGTTTCTGTGGAATTTTCGCTCGACGATCATTGCCGCACTTGCGATCCCTGTGTCGATTATCGCGGCATATGCGGTCATTGCCCTGCTTGGCTATTCGCTGAATCAGATGACGATGCTCGCCCTGACGCTGATGGTGGGGATTGTCATCGACGACGCGATCGTGGTGCTCGAGAATATTTACCGGTTTGTCGAAGAAAAGGGTATGGACCCGTTCCAAGCGGCGATCGAGGGCACGCGCGAGATCGGTCTGGCGGTGCTGGCGACGACCCTTTCGCTGCTTGCGGTCTTTATTCCGGTTGGGTTTATGACGGGCATCGTCGGGCGGTTTATGTCGTCATTTGGGTTGACTGCTGCGGCTGCCATCGCGGTTTCGCTGATCGTTTCGTTTACCCTGACGCCGATGCTGGCCGCACGCTGGATCAAAAGGAAAGTGGGGGAGTCGGGGAGACGGGGAGACGGGGAGATTTCGGACGGTGAGCCGAACTTTTCCCAAGTTGAAATCCGAACTCCAGATTCCGAAATCCAAAATAGCAGTAAATCCGGCTGGTTTTACACCAAGGTCGATGGTGCGTACACCTGGCTGCTGCGTTTGGCGATGCGGTTTCGCTGGGCGGTGGTTTTGCTCTGCATTTTGACCGTGGCGTCGATCGTGCCGCTTTATAAATTTGTTGGAATGGC
>JBGTCS010000379.1:0-9176 GCA_041748715.1 Pyrinomonadaceae bacterium
CCGCGTGGCCCGCCACCACCGCCGCCACCGCCCATCATAACCATCTGACGACCGCCGCCGCCGCCGCCGCCGTCACCGCCGCCACCGGTCGACGCAACTCGGGGAGTGGCCGATTTTCCGAATCCAAATGATTTATTGATCCGCATGTTAACGGTAAAACTGCCCGGACCTTCGCCATAATTGCTTGGTAACACTGAGTTCAAATCAGCCGATCCGATTTTACAATAGGATGCCGTTAATCCCAGTTCATTACAGCGGGTCTGTAGTTGTCCAAATGTCGGCCTTTCGTTAAAAAAGCCGTCGCCATTTGAATCGATACCTCGCGTAATGTTGAACGGGCTGCCCGATCTTGCTGTAATAATCGGACTAACCGACACATTCCATGGCAGCGAAACATTTCCAAATAATGTAAGCGAATGACGAACATCGCCTCGATTTCGACCATATTCGCCAGTCAGGTCATAACTGTATGCGGGGGTGTCTGTGTCGCCATTTGAAAACCCAAGGCTATAGCTGGTCGTCAACGAAAACTTCCGATTAAAATTGGTTCTCAGGTTGGCCATTATTCGATTCGAGTTGCTGACGCCGCTCGATTCAT
Source organism: Pyrinomonadaceae bacterium (assembly GCA_041748715.1). GTDB lineage: Bacteria > Acidobacteriota > Blastocatellia > Pyrinomonadales > Pyrinomonadaceae > OLB17. The sequence continues at coordinate 599 of JBGTCS010000379.1, forward strand.
AGGCGTTAATATTACCTCGGGTCGGATCGGGTCTGAGTGAACCAATACAATTGACCTGCAACGGACAGACCGGTGCGTTTACATTTCGCGTTCGGATCGAGTGTAGCGTTCGCGAAGTAATAAAGGTCGTAGCCAACGTCATTTTTGACGAAAGCGTTCTTTCCATCGAAAAAGCCGCCTGCATCGTGTACGGCGACTGAAGGTCGTCGGCCACAATTCGAATCGTGCTCGATGAGACCGGCAACACCGATAAGATCTGAGCTGCCGTGAGCGAATTTGAAACACCGCCCAAAGTAAACACTGGCTGTGAAAGTAAATTAATGGCAGCAGCTCGACGAACCGGATCAGGATCGTTGGCACTGACCAACAGACTCAACTGATTGATGCCGTTATTTCGAATCGCCTGGAGCGTGTTATTTTCGCCAAACCGCTCAAAGAATACGCCCGCTCCACCGCGGAAAACGGTTTTTGGAGCCTTGGCACCACCGGCGCCGGGCGACCACGCAACTCCGAATCGCGGAGCAAAATTAAAGTTGCTGCTGATATTTGACTGGTTCTCGTACCGCAGACCAAAGCTCAAAAGAAGCGAGGGTGCGATCTTCCAATCGTCCGTAATAAACAAAGCTCCGTCAACTTTCGACACTCCTAATTCCGGATTGCCGGTCGATATCGTGAACTGCGTTGGATTAAACCGGGTCCCAACTACGCCGCTCAGTTTCGAGCGATACTGATCGATAGATGTAACGGCCGTGGTCGTTACCACGCAATCTGGACCGATCGGTGTACAGCCCAGCGGTGTCCGCACCTCCGGAGCACCCGGGAACAAATATGTTCCGCCATAATTATTCTCAGATCGATCGGTGATAGTTACATACCTGAACTTGCCGCCAAATTTTACGGCGTGCTGTGACCGGTTGCCAAACGACGTGCTGGTAAAATTATTGATCTCGACATTTTTATTCTTATTAAAACTCTGCCCGATCGCCGCTCCACCGCCGGTAAAGGCAGACGAAACGTTGATCGCCGGGATTGAGTTATCGCCGTTCTGGCTGCGATTGTTGTCCGAAAATTCAAACCGTGTCTCATTGACGGTTTTGGCATTAATGATCATCGTCTCGGTCAAACGGATCTCATGTTCGCGGTTGGTCGTCTTAAACGCCCGCGAGAGCAATGATGTATCGCCAATTCCCTGATTGTCGGACGTAAATCGTGAAAAGCTGTAACGGGCAACCAACGTGTTGCGATCGTTCAATGCATAATCAAATCTAGGATTAAACGAGATACGGTTCGTCGGCTGTCCAACATCCTGCCGGAGCGAAATGACGTTAAAGTTGGGATCCAGAACAAGCGCGTTGATGATTGCATTGTTATCGTTTTGACGACTGTTGAGGTCGATAAAGAAAGACGATTTGCCCTTGGTGATCGGCCCCGAAAAGTTTCCGCCAAAGTTTCTGCTCTGCGTTGGAGCCCGGTTTAATGCAAAAGGATTACGCGAATTGAGGCTTTCGTCATTAAAACTTGAATTTAATGATCCTCGATATTTGTCCGAACCAGGTCGGGTCAGGATCTCAATACGGCCAATACCGATACGGTCGTATTCGGCCGAAAACGGATTGCTGTTTATGCGGATCTCGCGTATAGATTCTTTTGACGGTAATTGGCCGCCCGTAAAACCGTCAATATAGATCTGACCGCCGTTGGGTCCCGCCGCCGCACCCGCAAGAGCCTGAAGCGCCGCCAACAACTCGTCAGGATCATCCGGCAATGCGTCCAGATCTGCTCCCTTGATAACCGTCGCGTCTTTATTGGCATCCGAATCGGTGGACACCTGTCCATAATCCGAGACATCAACGTTTTCTTCGATACCGCCCACCGTGAGAATTACGACAAGTTCGTTCTTTTCACCGGCTGTTACTATCACCTCGGTATTCTCGTAGAGGTCAAATTTTGTGGCAATCCCTTTGACCGTGTATTTGCCGGGTGCCAGGCCACTGACGACAAATTCGCCCTTGGCATTACTGATCGCCTGCTTTTGAGGCCCGGTCGGCGACACGACGGTAACGGTTGCACCGACAATGATCGCACCGAGGTCGTCGACGACCTGGCCGCCAATACTCCCGACAGCCTGAGCAAACGCCGAACCGACCGATAAAATGGATATCAATCCAAATAGTAAAAAGTATTTATGTAGTTTCATGATGATTAATAGCTTCAAAAAAAAATAGTATTTAGCGGAGTAAAGCCTAAGATCACCGCCCGCAATTGAAAATTAAGCCTATGGACCCTCCAGCCCGGGTATGCTAAAACCCGCCTCGACACCGCCCTGGCCGCGTCGACCGCCCGCCGCTTGTGCGGATCGCAAAAATGGTTCAACACCTGCAAAGAGCTTTATGGCCCTGATCCTGGAAATATCGGGTGATTTCGTGCTCGAAAACGCGATAATATCGCCAACCTTGAGATCGGACGTCGCGATCGTGGGTGACCTTTCGAGCATATCGTCAATACCGCCTGCTGCTCGCGGTGCACCGCCAAATCCACCTTGTCCGCCCTGGCCGCCGCCTGCACGTCCCTGTCCACCACCAGCTGGGCGAGCCGGCATTCCGCCCTGTCCCATCGGACGAGCACCGCCTGCTCCGGCCATCTGCATTCTGGCAAACATCTCGGCCTGCTCCGCAGGAAATCGCTTTAATACAGACGTTTTACCGACTACAACCGTTACATCTTTATTGGTCTGTAGATTTTTAATCACGATTAGATCGTTTGCCGTATCGATTGACTTGATGGTGCCGGCAGTCGTTTGAAACGCTCCCGCCAGAACCTGTTCTGCTGTGAAACTTAGATTGTCAGAACTCTTGTCGCCCGTGGCCCGAATCATATCGCCGACCTTTACTTCGCCGAGCGAGCTGTCAACCGCCTCGTCAAATCTTATGGAATCCTGAGCGTATCGGAGAAATTTTGCATTTTCTTTTGGCGTCAGAATCATTTTTGTCGTCCCAGTCAGCCCGCTGATCTCCAATCCGATTTGATTTGTTTGCGGATTTACCGAAATAACCTTGCCTTTGACGCCGCGCTTTTGCCATTCATCATTCTGTTTGGCAGTGCGGGCCTCGATATCGGCAGCCGTCATAAAATATACCGATCGTGCCGGGATCGATTTGCCGTCCGCGGCGACAATTCCGCTGACCGTAATTTTATCTCCCACGCTAATGTCGGTAAGGGTTCCCGGAGCGGCGGAGGTCAGACTCGGATTTTCAGCCGAAACCCTTTTAAAAATCGACCGCTCGGTAATGAGGATTTCGACCGGCCCTTTATCCGTCGATATCACTATATTTTTATCGCCAACCGAGGAAACCTCGCCTGTCAAAACCGAAGGCGTGATCGAATTAGACGGACTTTGTCCGCTGACAAAAGCGAACACTCCTGTGGACAAAAATAGCAGAAGGGTAACTATAAGATTCTGTAACATATTGTATGAATTTTCCTTGAATTTTATACGCTTTGAAAAACTAAAATTTGCGTCTCTCAAGGACTATGACGTTAATAGTATCAGTAAGGTTTGGAGCTATTTGTAAAGAAATGTAAAAATCTGCAAGCATTCGCCTTACAGGTTTTTCCACCTGGTTGTAGTGCGGCCCGAGAGGATCAGCCCAATACCCACAATGAAGATCGAAAACAGCCCAATCAGCCAGACATAGGGGAGGGAAAGCAGGAGTGTCCAAATCAGCACACCGGTAAGTATCGCCAGCGTTTCGGACCCATTTTTATTTGAGAGAAAATGTTTTTGAATAAGTTTACCCACGCTCACCTGCAGAGTGACGCGGCCGAATACATAACCGAGCAGCAGCAGCAGCATTCCCATCGGGGCCAGAATTATACTGAGATAGGTCGGCAATACTAATGCTCCGCCAATAATCAGGATTGATATCGTTAAGAATGCTCCAGCGCCTAAGGCACTGATCTTTAGCGAGGTCAGTTGGAGTCTCGCCACCGCGCGGCTTACCGCACCCGGAGCGATAGTTGTCATAACCAGCGTTATGACAAACCAAAACAGGGCCACGACCAACCTTTGGGCCAAGAATCCAACAGAAAAACTGGGCGAGAATATTTGTGACGGATTTTGGCCAAAATCACGGAGTTCTTCCTCAAAAACTCCGAACATCACCGTTTTTTTATTTGGCTCGCGAAGTGGATTTTCGCTTTCGGGTTTATATGCACCGCCGAAAACAATGATGTCGCCGCCGATGTAGGCGTTTTCTTTTTGGATGACATTGCCGCCAACAGTCGCGACATCACCCTCGATCCGGCCCTCGACGATCACGTCACCACCGACCGCGAGAACACCTTTCGCCTGTTTATTTACGATAACGGATTTACCAAAGACGATTACTTCCTGGTCCGGAGCATCATTTATGATCACAGTTTTTTGATCGTCTGAAACGGAAATTTCGACATTGGCAAGAACCGTGAAACTGCAGAGTGTGATCAGAACGAGAATAAATAAAGCGTCGGCCAATCCGCAGGAGAGGTCAGGGCGAGGTTTTGAAATTTCGATTTGGTATTCCACTTTGGGCCGGGTAAAGAATGCAAAAAACTTAGGCACGACGAATGCCTAAGATTTTCCGTGAGACGAACATCGCCGAGGCGGCCAACGTTGACGCCGCCAAAATTACCATCGCCACGTCGACGCGAAACTCGGTGGCAATCGAACGCATCACTATAACGATTCCTAAAACTACAGAAAAAATTATATGCCCTATAAATCCGGCGACAACGGCTCCCTGATCTAGAACACCGTAAATGCCGGTTATTGTCGTACGCACATCACCGCCTAAAGCGAACAAAACAAACAAACCCAGACCTGCGCAAATAAAGGCGGCATTGTAAAGTTCACTCGGCTGTCGAACACCGCTGACCGTGCTTTCAGCGTTGGCCACTATCAATTTTGCAAAATTTGCCGGCAGCTCAATTTCTCCTTCATGTTTGAGGCTCGATGACAGGCCGCAAAGAAACTGCTTCTGCTGATTCAACTCAAATGAACAGGATCGGCACACCGCAAAATGGGCGTCCAGCGCAAATTCCTGTTCGAGATCCAGTTCGCCGTCGATATAGGCAGCAATCTCGTCAACCGGGCATTTATCCGCGATGTTTTGCATCTTCTCCATTATTCAAAAAATCACTTAATAAACTTGATCGTCAACGGGTATTCCCAAAGTTCGCCGTTGTTAGCCTTGACCGCACCGATTATCGGAAAGGCAATGCCCATAGCGGCCACCGCTAAGATCGTAAGAAATCCGACCAATACTAACATCAGAATAAGGCTCGCCACGGTATAAATCGTCACGGAGATCATCCAGTTCGCAACCATTTTGCCATGTGCATCTATCGCCGGTATCTTTTCCTTTTGAGTCTGCCAAAGAATAATCGGGGCAACAATACCGACTGGAAAAAAGAAAACGTTTGCAAGTTGTGACAGATGCAGAAAAAGCCCCATCTGCCGCTGATCCGGCGTTTTCAATGACGTCGACTGTAATGGCTGCATATCAAAGCCCATTTATTCCTCCCGTAAATCCTCTTTCGATAAACATATCCCGCATCATTTCACGAGCACGGAAAAGGCGGTTTTTGACCGTTCCGAGCGGCAATCCCGTCACTTCGGCGATCTCGTCATAACTCAGATCACGACCGTGCCGCAGCAAAATAAGATCCCGATAGGTTGGCGGCAGACATTTTACGACCGAATCGATCTCGGTACGCCATTCGCTCCGTTCACGATCTTGTTCAGGCGACGATTCGCGGCTTTCAATTTGTATTTGATACGAACCATCTGCATTTTCGGTCTCTAGACTCTGCGGCGTTACCGAATTGCGGCGCAGATGATCTACTGCGGCATTATGAGCGATCCGATAAAGCCAGGTTGAAAATTTGTATTCGGGACTGTATTTGGCGAGCGAGTTGTATACCTTTATAAAGACTTCCTGCGTGACATCCAGCGAGAGGTCATAGTCACCCAGCATCCGTAAAACATAGTGCGTTATTGGACGCTGATAACGCCGGACCAGTTCCTCAAAACCGTCGGAACGGCCATCCAGCGCATTAACTATTAGCTCACCGTCGGTAAGCCGTCTGATTCCTTCAATAGAGATCGCGTGTGCCGTCATGCTTAGTGGTTTACTACGGTAGTTTTGTCCAATTTGTTTCAATCTGCAAATGACGAAAGCTGATTAAAATAAAAAAGACTCCGAAGAGCCTTTTGAATCACAACTTAAATTCTTTTACGCTCCGAGCGACGCCAGACCGGCAGGTGCGGCTATGTCATTAAAGTTAAAATCGCCGCCGGGCAAATTTAACCCGACCTCTTCATGCGACAAAACTTTCAAATCTTTGCCTAATGCCTCGGACGCTATCTCTTGGACCTTTGCCGGAAAAAGGGTCTTGCCAATAACCAATAACCGCTCCAATATGCCGTTTCCTTGTCCGCCGCCAAACCGGTCATTGTAAAACATCAGCAGCCGATAGATCTCATCATCGATCTCCTTTGGCGTGCAGGTCACCGAGCGGACAACCGCCGGGTCCGAACCGCGTAACAGCAGTGCAGTAAACCCATCGCTGTTGCCGCTGATGAGCAGCGAATCATTCGGCTCGCGCCGATTCATCAACCAATTTGCCTCGCCAACGGCCCGCGGCAGAATGAGTCCTGCTTTCCATCGCATATTGAGAATGTGCGATTCATATTCGTCGATCACCGATAATCTGACTGCCGTCGCAAAATAGCGCGTTTTGCCGTCGCTGCCGGGCGATATTTTTTGTTTAGCGATTCGCAGTTCTGCGGCCGGCGAACCGAATGTTTGCTCTGCTTTCCAGTTGATCACCTCTTCGGCCTCTTTTTTCGACGATGGCTGGCTTTCTAGTGTAAGGATCGCGGTGCGGGCCGAACTGCTCGGCAGTGCAATCGACCAGCGCTTTTGCTTTAATAGCCCGGCAATCTCGACGACCTCCCGCAAATAGGAAGCGAACTCTCCGTCGTTCGAAATATTTTGATCCAAAAAGCTCGGCGTGATCAATCCCGGCGGCAGCTCAATCGAGCCCGCCTGTTTAATGGTGTACTGCCCCCAACCGGCTTTTTTTAAAGCGACAACGGATAAACCGTACGATTCGATGCCAAGAGCTGCGTTTGGATATTGAGGGCGCGTGATGCGAGAAAGCATATTGGTTGGATTAATACTCGCTGAACGAAACTCCGTTGCTGTCCTCACCTTGGGCGAGTGTTTTTACGTTTATCAGACCTTGTTCACCATCGGCGGAATTTGGGTCCTCGCCCTGAATTTCATCCCATTCCGCGGTTTCAGAGATCGGGTCAACCGGCTTATCGCGAAGGTATCTCGCCTCGACGAGTTCGTCAACCGATCCCGGCAGCTTCCCTTTGTCAGCGGTATATTGATCGATAGATCGGCGGATCTGAAAAAGGTTTTCCTTTAATACCACTTCGCGGGCGTTTCGGACACTTCTTTCATAGGTCGGCACAGCGATCGAGAGCAGGATGATCATGATAAACATGGCGATCATCAACTCGAGAAGCGAAAAGCCTTTCTGATTTTTCAACTTACCAATCACTATATTTTTCCCCATTAAGCGCTTCGTCATCCGATGTCGACCTGACGTCAAAAACGTTAACATCATCCCAATTTTCCGAATCGGCGGGCTGATACGATGAACGCAGTCTCCATTCCTTTTCCCCCGTCATCGGATCGATCGGCATTTCGCGAAGGTAAACTTTTATAATCTCTTTGTCTCCGTTTATCTCTGTCGCCTGGAGCGTACCGTCCCGGATCCCGCTTCCGCCCATCATCTGAGGGGCTCGTGATTTTACTCTAACGCCATTGACCAGATCGTCAAGCGACGGCGGATACCTATCTAGATTCTCTGAATCGAAGATCGTGCAATCGTCTATAACAACCCGGCTTCGTGGATCGGACGGTACATTTCCGCCGCCGCCAGGCACCGTCGGATTCGACGAATTTATCGCTCCGAGCGGACACGCACCATACGTATCACGTTTAAATTCATCGATGGCCTGGCGCATATCCCGCAGAACCTCGCGAAGCCGTTGCTCCTTTTGCCGCTTTAAGGCATTTTGGGCCATTGGTATCGTGCCCATAACCAGGATTGCAAGCACGCCGAGAGTGGCTACTAATTCCAAAAGGCTGTAACCTGACTGACGTCTAATTTTATCGGCGATGGGCACGGCTGTTTATTGGTCCTGAAATTTGACAACGAAATTCTTACCCTCGGCAGTCAAAAAATTAAGAACATCGCGATCAAATTCGATCACCGGTTTGCAGTCGGTAAGAGCTTCGACCTCGACGTAGGCGAGCGATCCCGCGGTTTTGAGTACGGAGCCGTCCCGGGCCGTTAGCGAAATATACATCTTTCCATTTTGATTAAGGAAAGGCGTCGCGGCCGTATTCAAAACATCCGCCCCAAATATATCGCCAAAACTCACATTGCGGACGGCCAGCTTCGACACGTCAAATTTGAGACCTATAACCGCCGAGCGGAATGCTCCGCTTCCCTCTACCAC
>JBGTCS010000380.1:0-1817 GCA_041748715.1 Pyrinomonadaceae bacterium
AACCGTCCGACGGCTGGTGAGAAATTTAATAAATCGGTTGAGGTTTTTCTCTATTCGACATTAAACCTTCAGCGGGACAGCAAATTGCAGAGCTGCTACAACCAGTTGATCGAGACTGTTTATCGGATAGAATTTCCGGATGAGAGCCAGTTGCCGCAGATCAAAAATTTATCGCTCACATGTGGATGGAATATCGAGCCTACGTTATCGGATCATGTTTCGAAAATTACCCGCGATTTGACCAGAAAGCAGATCGGTCCACCATCGCCCGGTACGGTCGCCGTTACCGGCGAATCACTCGCTTCTAAATTAGTAGCAAAAGTCGGATTTAATGATCAGGAATTTGAACCGTCGCCGCTTGACGAGCTATCGAAGCTCGAACTTACGGCAGATGAACTTCAGGTGGACTCGAACCCAATCGCACAACAGCAGTATCAGTACATTCAAACGGCAGTCGCCAATAAATCACTCGGGTTTTCGTTTCAGGTACACCCGATGATCCAGCAGTATATAAATTATTATCGCGGCCGCGGTCGAAACACGATGGAAACCGGGCTTTATCGATCCGGAATGTTCATGCGGATGGCTCGCCGTATCTTTAAGGAAGAGGGCGTTCCCGAAAACGTCGCATGGCTCGGTCAGGTCGAAAGTGCCTGGAAACCCAGCGCGATGTCTCATATGGCGGCCTCTGGCCTGTGGCAGTTTATTCCGGGAACGGGTTCGCGTTTCGGTTTGCAGAGGACATCGTATGTTGATGAGCGAAATAGTTTTGACGAAGCGACTCGTGCCTCAGCCCGTTATTTGAAGTTTTTGGCAAATCGATACGGCGGCAATTGGGAACTCGCTATGGCCGCTTACAACTGCGGCGAAGGCAATGTCGATCGTGCGATCCGCCGGGCCGGTGCTGCAAATTTCTGGTTGGCTTATCCGTATCTACCGCAGGAAACGCGTAACTACGTGCCTAACATTCTGGCAACGATTTTGATTGCAAACAGCCCTCACCAATATGGCTTTGGCCATATTCGTCCGGCAGCTCCGCTGAGCTATGATCGGATCCGCATCCCGGCTTCGACCAACTTGAATTTGATCGCTCAGGCATCGGATACGACGGTTCAGTACCTTCGCTATTTGAATCCGCATTTGAGAGGCAATACAACGCCGCCTGAACCTTATATCGTTAACGTTCCGGCTGGCAGGGCCAATGAGGTCCTTGCAGTGTTCAAGCGAATCCCCGCGTCGAAGATCAACAACACAAATTTGGCAAATTCGTCGACGGGCGAGACATGGCTGAACATTTCGAACCGAACCGGTGTAAGCATCGGCGATCTGATGGCTGCAAACCCGGGAATGAAAGAACCTCGAGGAAAAGTATTCGTTCCAGTATCGGGTAATAATGTGCAGGCAACGAGTTATTCAAGACCGACCAATTCGGGCGGACCGAGTGCGGCAAGTAATATTAAGATCGTAAAGGCAAAAGCCGGCGATACGGTTCGAAAAGTGGCCGAACGCAATAATGCTAACCCGACCGATGTTGCTAAATTCAATGGCTTGCTTCCAAATTCCGTACTCGGAGCCGGTCGCGAGATCAAGATCCCGAGTGAATAGGTTTAACTAATTCAAATATCCCATCGAGGCTGCATGAAAATGCGGCCTCATTTTTTTGGTCTCGAACCCATAAAAAAAAGCTGTCTGAAAAGTGTAAACCCTTATGTTTCTGCTTCTATAATTGGTTTTTTTGAAACCAACCGTTAGAAAGCGTTGCACTGGGTGCTTCTCTGACAGCTTCTTTGTAATTAGTGTGGGAGAATGAGGGGTCT
>JBGTCS010000381.1:0-2325 GCA_041748715.1 Pyrinomonadaceae bacterium
TAAACAAATTGTCGATACTGATTTTGAAAACGATGTTCTGGGCTCAGATAAGCCCGTCTTGGTAGATTTTTGGGCGGAATGGTGCGGACCATGCCGTGTGCTCGCCCCGACGATCGATGCAATTGCTGAAGTGTATAAGGACAAAGCCGGCGTCTATAAAATGAACGTGGATGAAAATGCAGGAGCGTCTCAGAAATTCGGCATCCGCGGAATCCCTACCCTGATTATGTTCAAGGATGGACAAGAACAGGAAAGGCTCGTTGGAGCGGTTTCACAAGAGGCGATCACGAGGGTAATGGATAAATATGTCTGATTTTGATAGCCGAAATGAGTAAAATAGTTCGAGATCATATCTCTTAGCAGTCAATCGGGAAGTTTTTAGCAAAACCCGAGATATGTTCGTAATATCGTAAGAAAAAATAGCAGAAGGAGGAATGTATGAGTAAAGGAAAAAACATCGCTTCGTGGGTCATTCAGGTCCTGGTTGCCGGGTTGTTCATAATGATGGCGCTACCCAAGTTAATGAGCGATCCGGAAACAGTCGCTAATTTCACCCGATGGGGAATGCCCGCAAATATCTATTTGGTGATCGGAAGCTTTGAGGTGCTTGGAGCGATCGGGCTATTGATACCACGGACCTCGCCGTTTGCGGCGGTCGGCTTGATATTGATCATGGTCGGAGCATTGTTCACGCATCTGACCCATAACGAGATGCTGATGGCGTTGATGCCGCTGATGGTAATGATGCTTCTTGCTTTCGTTGTATATGTTCGAAACCCGTTTAGAAAACAGGTTACTGCTCTAGGCGGAGTATGATAAATCGCTTTTCGAGAAGGGGCGGAGAAGCCCTCGTTTACGGGCTCTGCGTTAGCTCCTTTCTTTGAAAAGCGGTCTATTCCAGCGGTCGAGACCAGGTAGGCCAAGGTCGGAGATTGTTTGCACAGCATGCAGTCTCCGGCTTGCCGACTGCTTGACTATCATCTTGGAATGAACTGAATTTGACGGCGTTTTTAGGTTTGAGAAGAGAACCCGACAGCGATAGCTTTAACTGAAGTAAAATGGCGGTTTGTGCCGTGGGTTCTGGATTATATGGTGCGATACCGATCTCTAGTGAAGGCTTTATTCATGGTTGTTCTCCTGGCCTTTTCTTCGAATTTCGCCTTCACACAGGTTGTACGACCGCAATCGGTAGCCGACGGGTTATCCAATGCGGAATCAACAATAGAACGAACCTGGAAAATGCTCCGCGAGGTTCGTGCGAAATCATTTCCTGAGCTTTCGGAAAAGGATATTAAGATCGAAACGTTCCGCAGCAATTCAGATTTCTTCAAGGCACGATTCTCGTTCAAGCGGTACTTAACATTTCGGCATCTCAAAACCACTGTTTATGTTAACCCTGCCGTTTTCAGTCTGGGAGCCTCAGACGAAGCAATCAGGGCTATTTTAGCTCACGAACTGGCTCACGCGCTCTATTACGGGTCGAGGAATCGGCTTGCATTGCTCGGACTCGTGAGATTGATAAACGGAAGCTTTACAGCGAAATTTGAACGCAAAGCTGACCTTTCTGCGGTTTCGAGAGGCTATGGTGAGGGACTCATCATCTACAGGAAATGGCTCTACATGAATATCCCGGCTAAATATCTCCAAAAGAAAAAGCGAAACTACTTCACGCCGAGCGAAATTACCGTCTTGATTGCTGCTTTCAGGAAGGATCCGGCTGTCTTCGATAAACTGTCCCGAAACATTCCGCGAAACTTGAAAGAATTAGTTGAGATGACTGAAACCGCCAGGCCTAAATGAATTGGCTCATTCTTTAGCAAACGTTGATTTCGATTTGATTGATATGCCACCACAAATACACTCTTCAATTGCGGCCGAGATTCCTGAACTCGCAATATCAACTGATCGGTATGAGGTAAGGTTCGCCCAGACTCAGAAGGATATCGAATCCGCATTGAGGCTTAGATACGAGGTCTTTGACGTCGAACTTGCTGACAAAAAGCCATCCGCTGAATCTGAAGGCTTGGAATACGATGAATATGATTTCCACTGCCGACACCTTCTTGTGATCGACAAGAAAACGAAAAGGACGATTGGAACGTATAGGGTCAATTCGATAGAAACCGCCGGCAGAGCCGAAGATTTCTATTCGTACGGTGAATTTAGCATCGAAGACCTTCCTGCGGATGTATTGGAAAAGTCGATAGAGATCGGTCGGGCCTGTATCGCCATCGACCATCGCAATACCAGGGTGCTTTTTCTGCTCTGGAAAGGGTTAGCGGATCACCTGAAGGAAACGAACAAGCGCTTTTTATTCGGCTGCTG
>JBGTCS010000382.1:0-7741 GCA_041748715.1 Pyrinomonadaceae bacterium
TGATATTCCAAAGCCATCGCCTGACGTGCCAAATCTGTGCGAAAAGGACACGGTTAGTCCCGACTGACTATTATTCCCAACGGTCGTCCAGCCGGTCACGTTCAGAGCGTTCGCTTTGTCGAGTCGGATACCGACACTGGCTGATGTGTATAGATTTCGTTGGTTAACAGCAAAGATCTCTCCGTTGTTATAACGTGCATCTGCCATTATGGTTAACCGAGAAATGTTTTTCTGAGCACGGATGCCGGCCTCAAAATTTCTTGTTTGCGGCAATTCGACGTCGTTTAGCAAAAATTGTAGCCTATCACGATTTGTCCGCAAAAACAGTCCAGGGTCCAATGCAAATGCCGCCTGCAGGACCGGAGGCAACAGTTGCGGATTGCGAACTATCAGACTGGTGAGCGATGGAGTATTATGCGTGTACCCCAAATAACCTGTCAGCGATGCTCCGCGGTAGGAGTAACGGAGCTGTTCCTTAAAGCTAAAACCTTTTTCGAGCTCTTCGTTCGCCGAATTTTCACGACTGAATATGACTCGGCCTTCAACGGTATTTGACCAATTCCTATTAAATCGATGGGTATTGCCCATCGATATGCTCCGGGTTTTGATCCCGAAATTCATTGAGCTTCCCGCAAAGGTCGAATCGATATTCTGTTCGGTAAATCGCAGATTAATGCTCGAATTTTTAGTTATTCCGAGATCGACATTGCCAAAAAATCTCGACCGGTCAAAATCGGCTAATCGGGAACCTGAAAGCCTTAACACTTGAGTGTGGTTATAGCCGAGCGATGTGCGGAGACGTCGGTTCGGACGCCAGTAAAGAGCCAGTGATTCGCTGTCGCGGCCGCCCGGCTGAGCCCCGATACTGTTAAATGGTGAACTTCGGCTAAGGCGGGTCACCTCGCCGAAGGCTCCGTATTTTGCAAATTTGATATCAATTCGTCCGCGCCAGGACAGATCACCGTTGGCAGCGGCGATCTCACCATTGACGGAAATTTCATTTGTCAGGACGTATGCTGCATCTGCCTGCAACACAGCTCCACCCTCGGTATAGCGAGAATTTTTATCGGGTGAGATCGCTGTAAATCCTGTCCGCACCTGCAATTTGTCGCTGCTAATAACCGGCACCATTGCACCGGCGAGCATTCCGCCATTCTGGTCGAAAAAACCGAAAGCCGGCCGTGCCAGACCGGCGTAAACTTCGACCCCTTTATGCTGTAGTTTTCCCTTAGCGGCGGCAGGTCTCGAAATCAGGTGAAATCCGCGAATTGTAAAACTGTTCAGGCTGAGCGGCGAGATGGCCACCTGGCTCTCCAGAATATCGATCGATTTGGTGGGGGTATCGAGTCCGAGTCCGAGCCGGTTGACCGCAAAATCCTGACCGCGGGCCACGACCAGCCCCACGTTTTGATTGCCGACGAGTTTGAACATTTCGCCAGAAACTCTCAGAGTCCTGTTATTACTTAGCGTGCGGCGGTAGTCGAGATTTTGGCGAATTACCGACGGACCTCCGTCGACGCCTTGTGCATATAATACAGAGATCGAGCCTGACGTTTCGGGGGCTCCCGATTCATTTTGGGCTGGTGTGTTATTTCTTCGGATCGGTGCAACCGGTTTTCGAACGATCTCAACGACATAGGTATATCGCCGTCGCCCGTAAGTCACAAGTAAGATCGTTTCTCCAGTCTTGATTGCGGAAATACTTAGCGTAAACCGATTCTTCGATTCTACCGAGGCGACCTCAGGCGATACAACCATGAATGAATCGACGCCCGTTGCAATCTGAAGTTCATATTTTTCGCCGATCTCAACCTTGATTCGTGTCGCCTCGGTTTGCAACGGGAGCTCGGAGCCAGGCCTAATTTCGGGCGTAGGCTGGATCGCCCCATTCTGCAATTGACTTTTTATACGGTTGACCAGATGGAGAAGCCAACAAAACGCTCATTAACCGATCCACTGGCCAACCGCTACCTGCTGAGGGACACTAATTCCCGTCGCGTTCAGGCTAGTGCTGCCTTCGATATTTCTCGGCAAGTTTTATTTGTGCGATGGGACACCATTTGACCGAATGAGACTTTACGCACAAATTGATGAACTGTAATCTAATCGCGTCCAACCCAAATCTAGGCAATAGTTTCGCGAGCTACCCCATATGGAAAGCAATCAGATATCAGTCTGTAGATGGCAAAGGTGTCAAAAAAAGGCGAAAAAGCACGTCCATTTTGGCCTCCGTGTACACGACGCGGTGACTAACAGGGCGCTCAACGAAGCAAGCTATACGATTCATCACGTGGATCTGTGTAGCATCCATGTTTATTTGGTGGGTGAAAATTACGTTGACGTTAAAGTGTTCGGACTGGGCGTCTGCCCAAGTCTTAAGGATGTCGAGGGTATCAATCGGTCCGAGAACGCATAATGCCGTTTCGTAATAGTCACACGCCGACCGGAAAGATCGATTGCTCATTAGTGATCATTTTGTAGCATTCGCACGACGTTTCTTCGAGACCGGGGCGGTCGAGTATTAGGATACGGCCATGTTTGTAGGCGATAAGGTTTTTCTTTTGCAGAATGCCGGCCGATCGGTTAACGGCTTCGCGGCGGACGCCAAGCATATTAGACAGGAAGTGCTGGGTCATATCGAATTCATTTGTTTCCATCCGGTCGCCTGTCATGAGCAGCCACCGAGCTAATCTCTGTTCGATCATGTGAAAGCGATAGCAAACTGCCGACTGCGATATCTGGAAGAGCATTGAATGGGCATAACGCATTAAGACCCTGGGCAATAATCCGCCTTTGGAACATTCAGTTACGAATTCGTCCGCTTTCATTCGAAGGGCCGTCCCGCGGCCCTGTACGATTGCTCTCGAATAAGCCGTTTTAACCCCTAAAAATACTGGCAGCCCGGCCATTCCTTCGCTGCCGACCAGCCCCACTTCAAGTGTGGATTCAGTCGACACGCCGGCTAACATTGAGATAACGCCACCATTTGGAAAGTAAACATATTCCAACATATCGCCGATAGCATAGACGACCGAGTCAAAAGTCATTTCGATCTCTTCGAACTTTGGCAAAATGGTTTCGATTTCACTTGGCGGCAAGGCTGAAAGCAGACTGTTTCGGGTACCGGAAACAGTAAGGGGGTTGTAATGAGTCAATGGTCTCCTTTCACTATTGTCGCGGTCGATGAATATTCAGACGTTTCATCAAACCTCGATCAATATTTCATGACAGAGCTAGCGCTTTTAGTTTCTTAAAATGAAATTAATCTAAAAAATACGAAGCCCGGTGCCTAGGCCGACTAATTTGGCTGCACGAAGACCATTCTCCTAAGTTATCAGATTTTCTTCAAATATAGCCAGTAACATCGAGTCAGGTTGTGCGATGTCACACATAGGAAAAACGCGCAGCAGTCACCTTGACTTCTGAGGCCGGAATGGTTACAAGTTAAGTGGTAGAAATAGCGAAAACCTGAGCATTTGAATGACCATTTGATGTTCAAAATCGCGTAACTACACAGACATTTAGTTCCTCATCCCACATTTAGAATCTGGTGTTTGGCAATTGCAACATATTGCTTTCAAATCGATAGCTTTTTGGCACTGTTTTGCCGAACTCAGCACATAAGTTTTTCGGTATTACTGACATCGACCGTCATACATTTTTATTTGTCGGAATTATCGACAAAGATATCAAAAAAAATATGTAGCCGGTTGTAATACTGCAACAGATTAAATGGTTCGGTAAACCAAATCGAAACTCAGTGACCAGTCAGCCGGGAGGGATAGGCTCATTGTCAAAGAAAAACGATAGTCTCAACCTAAGTTTTTCAAAAATAGGTTTTCTTCACTTTGGGGTCGGTTTCCTTGCTGTCGGCCTCGCACTTTTTTTTACAATTCGGATCGAAGTGCTCTCAGGTCGATCGTTATTATTGTTTGCTGCGGTAATGTTCGCGACCTGGTTAGGAGGGCGCTCCGTCGGCTTGCTTGCGCTTAGCCTGGCGATTGTGGCCAACGTATACTTTGTTCTACCGCCCCAATTTTCGTTTGATCTAGACCCCTCGTCGGCGATCCGATTGGCAACGTTTGTCGGACTTGCGTTTCCAATGATCTGGCTTTTGGCGATGCTTGTAGGGCGTGAAAAGCTGCTCGCCGTGAGCGAAGCCCGATATCGATTCCTGTTCGACCATAATCCTTTTCCAATGTGGGTATTTGACCGCGAAACGTTGGAGTTTCTTGCCGTAAACGACGCGGCCGCTCTTTCTTACGGATATTCAAAAGAAGAGTTCATGTCGATGACTCTCAAAAGTATTCGCCCTGTCGAGGACGTGCCTCTCTTGTTAGATCATTTGGCGGTCCACGTCCCGAATAAGGAACAAGTAAAGTTTTGGAGGCATGTTAAGAAAGACGGTTCAATCATCGAAGTCGAAACAAGTTCTCATGAAATAAATTTCGATGGTCGTCAGGCCAAACTCGTGCTTGCCCACGATGTAACTGAACACCTCCGGAGTGAAACGGAACTCAGAAACAGCGAAGCCCGATTGAGAACGATCGTCGAAAATCTTTCCGAAGGTCTCGTCGTGGCAGATCTTGATGGCAACCTCCTCACCTTTAACCGCGCCGCTATCGAGATGCATGGATTTAAAGATGTGGATGATTGCCGAGAAAATGTGGGTAACTTTAATAAATTATTTAAGCTAAGTGACCTCCGGGGGAACCAACTTTCGTCAACTGAGACGCCGCTGTCCAAGATTCTGCGGCGGGAAGAACTGGATGGCCTCGAACTCCGAATTGACCGGATCGATAAACCGTTTAAGCGAGTATTCAAATTTGGTGGCACAGTGATCCACGATTCGGACCACCAACCAGTAGTCGCTATCGTCACAACATCTGATATTACCGAACAAAAACTTGCCGAGGAACAGAATCGCCGACTGCACGAAACCCTCGAAAGCCGCGTCGCAACGCGGACAGCCGAACTACAAGCTGTAAACAAGGAACTCGAATCTTTCTCTTATTCTGTGTCACATGACCTAAGGGCACCGCTGCGCCATATCAGCGGATATAGCCAGATATTACTCGATGATTACGCAAACGTCCTGGATGACAATGGGAAACAATTTCTCAACGAGGTTCGCGGCGCCACCGAGGAAATGAGTCACCTTATCGACGATGTTTTAAAGCTTGCCCGCGTTTCTCAAGGTGAGATCCTCCGCGAGGAGATAGATCTCTCGGAGCTTGCGGCGGAAATAATCGCCAAACAGATAAAGTCCGACCCTGATAGAAAGGTTAAGGTGACGATCGAAAAAGGGCTCTCGGCGTATGGCGATTGGCGGCTTTTGAATGTTGTTCTCACCAATCTGCTGGAAAATGCATGGAAATTCACCTCCAAGTCAAATAAACCCGAGATAACATTTTGCCACGAACCCGTTGTCGGAGCCCGAGGCTACTGCATACGCGACAACGGGTCGGGATTTGATATGAAGTATGCTGACCGGCTCTTTGGAGCTTTTCAGCGGCTCCATAGTGCGGATGAGTTCGAAGGGACCGGTATCGGCCTCGCAACGGTTCAACGAATAATTAACAGACACGGTGGCCAAATCTGGGCCGAAGGAGCTGTTGATAATGGAGCTAAATTTTATTTTACGCTTCCCGATGTCTCGGATTTTGACGAGCAAAATGAATATGGGTAATCAGTTCAAATGCGAGCCTTGAAACAAGGCATTATCTTTCACGATTGGTCAGCGAGGGATTTCGGAAAAAACGGCCGTCTGTGATAATAATTGCTCTTTTCTCGGCCTTTTTTCATGACCATCTCCTAATTATAGTTACAACCGGTCAACAATAGGATATATTAGGAAACCCGTGACCCCGAACCTGTTCTCCTTAATCGATGGGCTTTACCGACGGCGAAACTGTATGGGCAAATCTCTCAAAGTGCTAAATATCGAAGATTCTGAACGGGATGCCATGTTCGTTAACCGGCATTTGACCAATGCTGGTTATCACCTTGAGAGCGAGCGGGTCGATACGGCAGAGGCTCTGAAAAAAGCCCTTCGGACGACCGACTGGGATATTCTGCTGTGCGATTACACTATGCCCAGATTAAACGCTCTTGAGGCGTTAGCGATCTTGCATGATACCGGTCTGGATATTCCGCTGATAATAATATCCGGAATGCTTGGCGACGAGATCGCGGTCGAGGCCATGCTGACCGGTGCCAATGACTATCTGCCCAAAGATAATCTTTCACGTCTCGTTCCGGCCGTTCAGCGCGAATTGACCGAAGCTGAAAACCGGCGCAGCCAACGGTTCGCCGAGAAAGAACGCCGGATAATTTTTGACATCATTCAGGGAACTATTACGACACCCAATTTGGACGATTTTTTGACTCTTGTCCACAGATCGATCCGCCGTATACTGTATGCCGATAACTGTTTTATAACGCTGTATGATCCAGTGGCCAATCTTGTCAATGTTGAGTTTTGGGCCGATGAGAACGACTCGAAACCCGATCCCCATCTGCTCGACGACGGATTTGGCAGCTACGTTTTGCGTACCGGCAAGCCGCTGCTTGTGACAAAAGAAACGCGTGAAAAAATGCGAAAGAGCGGCGAAGTCAAGATGATCGGGACGTCCGCCGCTTCCTGGCTCGGCGTACCATTACGAACACCGATCCGGACGATCGGCGTACTCGCTATCCAACACTATGAGGACAAAGACGCCTATTCGCAGCGAGACGTGGAATTTTTGGCCTCGGTCGGCGATCAGATTGCTTTTGCGATTGAGCGCAAGCGTGCCGAAGAGGCCTTGCGTGAATCCGAGGGCCGCTACCGAATGTTATTTGACTATGCCCCCAACGGGATTCTCATAACAAACTCGAAGGGCGAACACCTCGATGCCAACTCTAGCATTTGCTCGATGCTGGACTACGGCAGCGATCGGCTTGCAACAATGAATTTATCGGATATTGTGTCCGAGCCAGATGTACAGCATCTAGAGTCCGCAATGAGGAATGGCAATTCCCCGTCCGACTATCAACAAGAATGGGAGATTCGGCGCCGCGACCAAAGTGCTTTCCCCGCCGATGTGATCGCGACTAAAATGCCCGATCATCACGTCCTGATCATGATCCGAGATGTGAGCGAACGCCGGATCGCCGAGTTGGAAAGATCAGAACTTACTAACCAAGTCGAAGCCCAACGCGAGCTTCTTAAAAACATTGTCGCAAACGTACCGGGGATCGTTTGGGAATCGTCAGGCTCGCCCAGCGACTCTGTCAGTGCCGGCTCGGACAGTTTTGTAAGCGATTACGTGTTGTCCATGCTGGGCTACACCGTTGAGGAATGGACGTCGATCCCAAATTTCTGGTTGTCCATTGTCCATCCGGACCACCAGGAGCGGGTCGCCCGCGAGGCGGCAGCCGCCTATTTGGATGGAGAAACCTGTGTTCTGGAATTTCCGTGGATAACAAAATCGGGAAATATCATGTGGGTCGAATCTCATTCGGCGATCATCTTTGGTCCACACGGTAAACCGGTCGGCCTTCGAGGAGTGACGATCGATATTACGGAGCGAAAACAGGCTGCCGAAGCGCTAAGGGACTCCGAAGAGCGTTATCGGGATTTGGTCGAAAACGCGATTGACATGATTTTCACCTATGATCTCGACGGCAATTTTACATCGGTAAATCGGGCGGGCCCAATCATCACGGGCTATTCGAGCGAAGACATCCTAAAAATGAA
>JBGTCS010000383.1:0-2023 GCA_041748715.1 Pyrinomonadaceae bacterium
AGGTTTGCAAATGGCACATTTACCCGCCACGTTATTCCGCGAGCACCCGCAGACGGGACCGCCAGCGGTTCCTGGTTCAAGGCCGGGCGTTCCTGTGCAGTCGTTGGTCCCCAACTGCTGAGGATCAGGAGAAGGCTAAAAATTAAAACGGTTGATTTTTTATTGTTCATGACTTGAAATCTCCAATTAGGCTAAACAAGAAGGACGGTGAGCCAGCAAAAGTCGGCGGCCCGGAATTGCGTTGACGACGTTTTTAAAAATCAGATGTCGGCCTGGGAACTTTTAAAGTTCCCGAAACTTCTTTCTAAAACTAAATTTATTTGATTGTTACGAATGAAACTTTACCTTCAAATACAACAATTTGCAAATTTTTGGTCGAAGCCCCTCTAGATCGCACAGCCATCAAAGCTCGGACGGCGGTTCAATCTCGCACCGCTCTAGAATCTTTTATTGCAATTTTAGTAGGGTAAAAAATAAGGCGGCCGCTCGGCAGTAATTCTGGGTTTCATCGATATTCTTCGACTAAAAAATAGGACCACTATTCTGCCGTTCTTTTATATTTATGAGTCACGGGTCGGCGGCGGCCGACGCCTATGGCGTTTTTTGAGATGATGAGGGTCGGCGGCAGTTGGCGGCGTTTGAATTCGTTCGCGGGGTGCTCGACCTTGTTGAGGATCGCGTAAACAAGATCGGCGTCATTCCCGGCCGCAATGATCTCGGCGGGCGAAGCTTTTTGTTCAAAATACATTTTCAGGATCGGGTCCATTGCCTCGTAGGGCGGCAGACTGTCCTGGTCGAATTGATTTGGAGCCAACTCGGCCGATGGTTTCTTATCGATGATCGCCTCGGGGATTATTTCGCGGCCCGAGCCTTTGTTAATCTGTCTGGCGATCTGCCAAACTTCGGTTTTCAGAACGTCGCCGAGCACCGCGAGACCGCCATTTGTATCGCCATAAAGTGTGCAATAACCGACGGCCAGCTCGCTTTTGTTTCCTGTCGAGAGCACAAGACGACCTTCGGCATTTGAGATCGCCATCAGAATGACTCCGCGAAGCCGGGATTGCATATTTTCGGCGGCGAGACTGTCACCGCCGCGCGTCGGTTTATCCAACTCCATCTGTTTGAGCAGGACATCAAATGTGTCGGAGATCGGCTCGATACGACCCAGACATCCGAGATTTTTTATCAGATCCTGTGAATCTTTGATACTCCCTTCGGATGAGAACGGCGATGGCATCATCACACACAGGAGATTTTCAGATCCCATTGCCTCGGCAGCGAGTGCCGCCACGAGAGCCGAATCGATCCCGCCGGAAAGCCCTATCACCGCCGTCTTAAACCCGTTTTTACTAGCGTAATCGCGAATGCCCAGGACAAGAGCTCGCCGAACGGTTTCGATCTCGTCGCCCGTAATGCCGCGAGCATCAGGCTTACGAACGTCCAACTCTACAGTTTCGACAAACTCCTCAAATGCAGTTGCCTGCAGGATAATGTCGCCTTCCTCATCGGCGATAAGGCTTGCTCCGTCGAAGATAATTCCATCGTTGCCGCCGACGAGGTTTACAAAAACTATCGGCTTTTTCTGCAATTTGGCACGGTGGGCGACCATTTCGCAGCGAAGCCGGATCTTGCCTTTATTAAATGGCGAAGCGTTGAGCGAAATGATGACATCGGCTCCCATAGCGATGACCTCATCGGTCGGATCATTTTCGTATAGCCGCTCGCGCCAAAAAGTTTTGTCATTCCAAAAATCTTCGCAAACGACGACGCCGAGTTTGACGCCGTTTATTTCGAATAATCGCCGCTTGTCCGACGGCTCGAAATATCGCGGATCGTCAAAAACGTCGTATTCCGGCAGAAGCGTTTTGTCGGCAAACCCGACCAGCTTGCCATCGTGAATGACGGCCGCGCAATTGAACAAACGTCGTCCGTCCTTGTCGCCGGTCGGACGAATCGTGCCGACGATCGCCGTAATACCGGTCGTCGCGGGAATGATCTCGCGGAGCGGATCGAGCGAGGCGTT
>JBGTCS010000384.1:0-3826 GCA_041748715.1 Pyrinomonadaceae bacterium
CGCCGTTTGACTGACTTAAAGGTATCGAACGCCTCCTGAATTTTCTCCTTTGAGATCCCCCACGCGTTCGCGGCGATTATCACGGCGAGGCAATTGCGGACGTTGAATTCCCCGATCAGCGCTGTTTCAAACTCGCCCCACGAATTTCCGTTTTTAAAGACTGTAAATTTCGTCAAGTCTCCCGAAAAATCAACGTCTCGTGCCTGCCACTTGGCATCGTCCGAAAGTCCGAATGTAGTGACGTTTGTAAATAGTTTGCCCTCCATCTCGGCAAGCACTTCGCGAACGACCGGCGAATCGATCCCGGCGATCAGGCATCCGTTACCGGGAACCAGATTCATCAGACGCGAAAATTCCCACTTGATGTCGTCCAGGTCGTCGTAAATATCGGCGTGATCAAATTCAATATTGTTGACGATCGCGATCTCGGGCAGGTAGTGCATGAATTTCGGCTTTTTGTCGAAATACGCCGTGTCGTATTCGTCGCCCTCGATGACAAAATGCCCGCTGCCCGTCACGCGAAAACTCGCGTCAAAATTCTGTACGATGCCTCCGACCAGAAACGACGGATCAAGCCCGCCGACCTCGCAAACCCATGCGGCGATACTGGTCGTCGTCGTTTTACCATGCGTTCCCGCCACGACCAGCGAACGGCGCCCGCGAATAAATTCTTCCTGTACGATCTCGGCCTGTGAGCGATAGACGAGTTTGCGATTGAGCACCTCTTCGAGTTCAGGATTGCCGCGCGAGATCGCGTTGCCAACCACGGTAACGTCCGCACCGATATCCGCATTCTCGCCCTTATAACCATTGAGAATCTCGATCCCAAGTGCCTCAAGCTGGGTCGACATCGGCGGATAGACATTTTGGTCCGAACCGGTGACTTTATGCCCGCGCGACTGCAGCATGCCGGCAAGCGAAGCCATAGCGGTCCCGCAAATTCCGATTAAGTGATAATGCATAGAAAAAGAGAGCGTGCCGGCGAAATATTCTGAAGCCCCAATTGGAGTGTTTCATCACCTAGCGACACCTTTAAGTTTAATGTAGCTGTTGGATTCAGTGAAGTTTGAGTTACAATTTTCTCGACAATGCGTCTATGAGATCCTTAACACTTCCAACATTGTTGTTGTTCGCTGCCCTCCTGCTTATTCCGGTTTCTCGATTCGCCTTCGAAACCGATCAATACAATCTGCCGCCGGAACCATTGGCCGATATTGGCGATGAGGTCACCGAATACATAACCACAACTCTAAACGCCGCTGTCGACAAGGTCAATGCCGATATCCGGCGGTCGCAGGGGTGTTTGCATGGCACGGCCGAGAGCGGGGTAAAATGCGGCACTCGAGACGCCGAATTCGCCCGACTATTGTATCTTCGTTCGGACGAAGCGGTGGCCTCGGAATTGTACGACGTGCTCGCTGGCAGCGATCTAATTTTTACAAAATTTGGAAAGTGGATAAATTCTCATCGCTTCCGTGGCCAGCCGGATCGATACAAAGTCAACTACAGCGAGTCGATATTCGTTCTAAATCCGAGCGATTATCTAACACTTAGTCCCACAGTGCGGCTCTATGGTGCCGAATTTGGCATCGACAAACTCGAACATCTTTTTCAGCAGGGCCACAAATATTTCCGTATCGAACAAGACGCGGTGGCCGATGGGGAAAGTTCATCCGAGGCGACAAAAAAAGCAATTCGCTGGGGCCAGCGGACCGAACGAACCTATTACGGCCTGCTCACTTCAGGGGTTTATTCAAACGCTGATCTTTTCGCGAATTACATCGGCATGAAGTTTTATCAAGGGCTTACCAAACCGCTGCGAATAAATAACATTACCCGCCCGGCAACGCTTGGGATCATCAACGGCACCTGGCAGCTCGATCCAGCCGGAATGGGCGACGATCTCTTAAAACCATTAATCTCTGACCACCTGAACGAAGCGTTAAATCCATCGTCCTTTCGTCTCACTCTTGTCCGTTCTGTGCGCCGCGAGGTCAAAAAACATGCCTGTCCAAAATGGCACCGAGCGTTTCCCGATCTAACCGCCACCGCTATCGATGCGCATTCCAAAACTTTGCAGCTTTGGAATGGCGAAGATTACGGATATACGGCGAAAGACCGATTCGTCACGATCGGCGAAACATGTTTTTGATCCGCATTCGACATTTAAATAGAACCATCGTTGACCTTCACAAGCCCGCGCGTAAGAGCCTGTGTCAAAACTCAGTTGGATGAGATATGAAGATCTTCGGCTATGCCGTTCGATGAGCGGAAAAGCTCCGCTTTTCCGGCCACCCCTCCAAACTCTTTGCGGCTTCGCCGCCACTTCGATGCCGATAATTACTGGCCCCTCACACCTCTCGGGCGGAAGACGGCGGCCTAGCCGCAGGCAAAGTTGTCAAGACTGCCGGCGAAGCAAAGCTTCGCCGCACATCGACGGGCAAAGCCCGAAACGAAGGTTTTGACACAGTCGCGTAAGCAAGGGCGTACCCTCCAACTTAGGTGTCAGGCCCTTGCTTACGCGCGGGCTTCTGCATTAGGCATTCGGCTAAGATTCTTCCTTTATTGGTGTCTCACCTGACCGCCGACTGTGGGTAATACGCTCCGGTCATGTGGTTCGGGGCGTGTCGCCAAGTTTGTCATCGTCATAGGATCGTTCCAGATAACGAGTGGGGCATTCCGCCCGCTACCAATTCTCGAACGGGAGCAATTCTATGACAAAAAAGATATTCACGAACGTCCTACAAGGCCTCAGCGGGCTGCTGCTCGCGATCGCATTCTTTCCAATTTTCGGCTCGGCACAGGAAACACGTCTGGCTGATAAGAGCCTGTCACCCTATTTCTTTGTTCAGGGTGATCCGAGCGTCGACCATTTGCCGCTGAAAGACACCAACGTCGAGATCGGGGTGTCGGGCGTGATCGCCGATGTGCGGGTTGTGCAGACATACCGAAACGAGGGATCGCGTCCGATCAACGCTACCTATATCTTTCCCGCCTCGACCCGCGCCGCCGTTTACTCGATGCGGATGCGGATTGGAGATCAGATCATCTATGCAAAAATAAAAGAACGCGAAGCCGCAAAACAAGAGTTTGAGACGGCCAAAAAAGAAGGTAAAAGCGCATCGCTGCTCGAGGAAAATAGGCCGAACGTCTTCTCGATGAAGCTCGCCAACATAATGCCTCACGAACAGATCGAGATCGAACTCCGATATACCGAACTGCTTATACCGACCGATGGAATATACGAACTCGTTTATCCCACTGTTGTAGGCCCGCGTTATCCATCGGCCGAAACGCAGTCCCAAAAGGGCAGGAGCCGGCCGGTAAATGCTCCATACTTTCGAGAGGGCAAAAGTCCTGGCAGCACACTTCACATTTCCGCACGGATCGCTGCGGGGGTCCCGATCCAGGAACTGAATTGCAAATCGCACCAGATAAATCCCGAATGGCTCGGCAGCTCCGTCGCTCGGTTGACGCTCGATGACGCCGATCCATTCCAGGGAAATCGCGATTTTATTCTCCAATACCGTCTGGCGGGCAACCAGATAAATTCCGGCCTGTTACTTTTTCAGGGCGAGGACGAAAACTTCTTTCTCTATATGGCCCAACCGCCAGCGCGCGTTGCCGCGGAGTCCATTCCCGCTCGTGAATATATTTTCGTTGTCGACGTTTCCGGTTCGATGGAAGGGTTTCCGCTTGCGACTTCGAAACAACTGTTGCGGGATCTAATTGGCCAACTGCGCCCGACGGATCTATTCAACATAGTTCTGTTCGCCGGCGACTCGACATTGCTTTCCGAAAGATCGCTCCAGGCAAATCAAGAAAA
>JBGTCS010000385.1:0-23541 GCA_041748715.1 Pyrinomonadaceae bacterium
GCGGCGGCGGCGGCGGCGGCGGCGGTGGATTCGGCGGTGGCGGCGAAGGCCGAAAGCCTTACACTTTGAATTTCGGGGTGTTTGTTTCTAATCTCTTTAACACGGTCAACCTCAACAATCCGATCGGCAACCTTAATTCGAGCCGTTTTGGGCAATCGACCTCAACCGGCGGCGGATTCGGCGGATTCGGCGGATTCGGCGGCGGCGGCGGCGGCGGCGGCGGGTTTGGCGGCGGTTCCGCAAATCGCAGAATCGAACTCAACATGCGTTTTAATTGGTAGTATCGCTAGCTCTCCATCACTAAAAAAGAGAGGTGAAAGGCTTATACTTTTCATCTCTCTTTAGCATCTAACTGGCCGGAGAAAATAACATGAAAAAAACACTTGGACTTTTTATTATCCTTGCTATCTTGGCTTTTAACACCTGGGCGCAACCGGAGCAGCCCACTAACAAGGCTGGACAGGGAAAATCCGTCGCGTCACCGGTCGCAGCAACCCCTCTCGATGTCGCCAAAGCAAGCGTCGCGGCTCACGGCGGCGATAGCTTGTTAAAAATGCGGTCTTTGATTCTCAAAGGTTCGGCGGATCTTAGTTTTAACGGGCAAGCTTTGCCAGCAGCTTTCTCGACCGCCATCAGCGGCGAGAAGTACTATTTCGAGATCATCTCGCCGCTCCAGCAGTTGAAACAGACTTTTGACGGAACGCAGACGTATTCTTCCGTTCCGGGGTTTTCGCTGCCGCCGGTCACAAGCCTTGGCTTTCCGCTGCTGGCGAAGGTCGGCGAAACGGGATATGTCGTCGCAGGTTTGTCCGATGGCGGGAAAAAAAGAAAAGGTTTTCGCATCACGACGCCCGAAGGGTTTTACACTGATTTCATAATTGACGAGAAAACCAATCAGATCAAAAGTTACGAATCAAAATGGATGGATGGCGGCGACCGCGCGATCACAACATCGGTTGTAATAGATGAGTTTCAGACCGTCGACGGGATCGTAGTTCCAAAGAAATATTCGCAGCGTTTTGATCTGGGGCCGATCACCGCATATGCGAACTTCAAAGCGAAGGATATTAAAATAAATTCGACTATCGAGGAATCCGCTTTCACGATCCCAAAGAATTAAATGCGACAGTAATCTGTGATCGGCTGAACTTAACCCAGATTCGGCGTTGGGCGTTTTTGAGATCGAAGCCCAATGCGGGGGGCCCGCGCGTAAGCAAGGGCGATACATCGGAGTCAGGTTTTGTGGGGAGGCATGACCTCCGAGCTGAGCGATACGCCCTTGCTTAAGCGAGGGCTTGCGCACCGAATCGGAGATTTTACGCTAATGACGAATCCGGGCTTAAATGGGTTGATTTCATCCGATCAAGATCGAGTTGCAAGATTTGCAACTTTATTCGGTTTATTACTTGGCAAATCGGCTTGAATTCCACCAGTCGATAGTTTTTCTCAAACCTTCTTCAAGACCCACAAGCTCTACATAGCCAAGACATTCGACCGCTCGCAGGTTGTCCGCCTGCGAGTGTTTCACGTCGCCGCTTCGGACCGGTTCGAAGCGGGCCGCCACATCGGGCGAGTTGGTGATTTTTTTCAAGACGCTCAGAAGTTCATTTAGCGTAACCCGTTCGCCGTTTGCGACATTCATCGTTTCACCAAGGCCTTTGTCGGTCTGTGCGGCCTTGAGGTTGGCGTCGACGACATTTGCGATATAGGTAAAATCGCGCGATTGTTCGCCATCACCAAAGATCACTGGCTGGGTGCCCGTCATTAAGGCGTCGATAAAACGCGAGATGACACCGGAATACATCGACGATGGATTTTGACGCGGTCCAAATACATTGAAATACCTTAAAGCGATCGTTTCAAGGCCGTAGACGTTATTGAAAGAGCGGCAGTACAATTCGCCGGTCAATTTTGCGACCGCGTATGGCGAAAGCGGGTCGGGACGCATCGTTTCGACCTTGGGGAGCGTAGGTTGGTCTCCATAAGCGGAACTGGACGCCGCATACACAAAACGCCGCACGCCCGCCTCTTTTGCCTTGATCAAAATATTAAATGTACCGTTTACGCAGACGCTATGAGTCTCGGCGGGATTCTCGACAGAACGAGGAACGCTCGGCAGGGCAGCCTCGTGAAAGACGACATCGACGCCTTGTATTGCCTTTGCAACAGCTGCGTCGTCATTGATATCGCCCTCGATAAAATCGAAATCTCCCTTGATTTCTTCGAGATTTTCGCGAAATCCGGTTGCAAAATTATCAATAATATTGACACGAGCTCCCTGGCGGATAAGCTCGTCAGCTAGATGGGAGCCGATAAATCCGGCCCCGCCCGTTACAAGTACTTTGGAGGTGAAAGACATTTTTTGAAATATGGGGATTAACTGCCCCGAACAAATTCAAGTTTATCGGCCAACACCGACATATTCAAAACCCATTTCGCGCATATCCTTTGGCTCGTAGATATTTCGCAGGTCCGCGACCTTTGGCGACCGCAAGAGACTCTTTACTTTTTCCATGTCGAGGGCACGAAATTGATTCCATTCGGTAATGATTATCAATGCGTCGGCGCCGCTGATAGCGTCGTATTCATCGCTTGCATATTCGATCTCGGGCAAGTAGTGACGGGCCTCGTCCATTGCGACGGGATCAAATGCTCGGACCGTCGCTCCGCGATTTACCATTTCATTGATAATCGCGGTCGCGGGTGATTCCCGCATATCATCTGTTTCGGGCTTAAAGGAAAGGCCAAGGACACCGATCTTTTTGCCGTTCAGGTCGCCGACAAGCTTTTCTATCTTGGGTAACATCGCGAGCCGCTGCCATTCGTTAGCCTCGACGACGGCATCCACAATGCGTGTTTCGACACCAAATTTATCCGCTACTGTTGTTAAAGCACGCGTGTCCTTTGGGAAACACGATCCGCCGTAGCCTGGCCCCGGATGTAGGAATTTGCGTCCAATGCGATTGTCCATTCCCATCCCGCGGGCAACATCATGAACATCGCAGCCAATGGCGTCACAGAGATTGGCGATCTCATTGATGAAGGTGATCTTAGTCGCCAAAAATGCATTCGCCGCATATTTGATCAGTTCGGCAGCCTCAAGGGAAGTTATAACAATAGGCGTCTCGATGAGATATAAAGGGCGATAGAGGTCTTTCATTACGTCAATTGCCCGCTCATCATTGCTGCCAATGACCACGCGGTCGGGACGCATAAAGTCCTCAATCGCCGCTCCTTCACGTAGGAACTCGGGATTTGAGGCAACTCCAAAGTCAGTCTCGATCGTAATATTTTCTGCAACGAACTTATGCAGCCATTCGCCCGTGCCGACCGGAACAGTAGATTTGGTAACAAGTACTTTGTAGCCATTCATCGCTCCAGCGATATCCTTTGCGGCCTGTCTGTAAAAGCTCATGTCAGGCGATCCGTCCGGCTGTGGCGGCGTGCCCACGGCCAAAAATACTACCAACGCCTGTTCGACTGCGGTCTTAATATTCGTTGTGAAGTGGAGTCGCCCGGCAGCCACGTTCTTTTCGACGATCTTGTCGAGACCGGGTTCGTAAATAGGGATTATTCCATTGTTGAGGTTTTCAACTTTTTGGATATCTACGTCCACGCATGTAACGTCGACCCCAAATTCTGCGAAACACGCACCTGTGACCAAACCGACGTAGCCCGTGCCAATAACAGCTATATGCATATTAAAAGTTAAAAATAAGTAGACAATTATACTCGATCGTGAAGCATTGGAGACAAAATTATGCGGGTCACGTAAATAACATGACCCGCAAAATCAGCAAAATAAGTTTAGATTAACGAGTAGGACTTGGCACGATGACATCGCCACCAACATCCGAATCCCTATCGTTAGTAGCGAAGAAGAGTCCAACACCCGCACCCGCTGCCAAAAGAAGCAACCAAGGCCAGTTACCAACAGATGGGCCCGGAGCCGAGTTAGGTCGTAAGCAAGGCTTACATCCCGTCTGAGCTATATTGCCCGCTGTTGCACTGGTCCCGGCAACAACCTGCTTGTCGGTCGAGCCTTCGCGCATAGTAACGATACCGGCGCTTGTGTCAACGTGTGAATGCGAACATTCGACCTCGACCATAAAGTTATCAGCCTGACCCGCATCCGCAATGAACGTAGCGTGCTTTGTTGTCACTGTGGTGGCAACACCTGCAGCGTCGGAAACACGGCTCTTGCCTTCCGAAAGAACAGCGACAATGCTATTTTCCGAAAAACGGAGGGTCATGCTCGAATTTGCGAGAATCTCGATTCGTCCTGTTTTGCCAAGACTTATCGTAGCGCTCGAATTATCACCGGTCGTAATCACTGCACCTGAAAGAACGGTCGAACTGGAAACAGCAGCTTGGCCGTTAACAGTAACCTGTCCTGATACTGTAATTTCTCCCGCAAAATCCTTCGGCAGAGCGAAGGCAACCATTGAGTAAACACACCATACCGCAACGAGGGTAAGTGATGTAACAGATTTACGTAAAATATTTTTGCCGAGCATTTAGTTTAATCTCCTCCTGAAATCAATCCTTTCAAAATCTAAATAATAATACCTTATAGGCCAACCTAAAACAACTATCTAACTGGGCTCACTACATCATCGTCCGAAACTACAACCGCAATTATGATTGCCGCTGCCGCACCGCCAATGATCGCGGCCCAGATCGCCCAATCTAATCCGCCCGGACCCGGCTTTGCCGCCTTTGAGGCCGACGTTGAGGTAGCGGACGCGGTCTCGCCAGAGTTTAGAATAACAGTTTCGCCGCCGAGCGTACTGACGCCAACGCTTTGAAGAGCGTTGAGCACGGTAACGCTGCCGGTTCGCAAGTCACCCGAGACCGTGTTTCCGGCCACATTGACTACAAACGTTGTCCCCGGAGCTAACTGAAGCTTTCCGGCTTTACCGAGGTTCAAGGTCGCCGACGATGTTTCCGGTGTCGTGATCGTGCTGGACGAAAAAATCGTCCGACCGCTTTTTGCAGCTTCACCATTTACCGTGACCACACCATTTTCAACTACCTGATTGCCATTAACCAATAGTTCACCGACCGGCCTATTTGACGAAGCCAGCGTAACCATCGAGCCGGTTACAATAATGGTACTCAAAACACCTATAGTGAATGCCTTAAGAGCGAACCGCTTGATATTTATGAATTTCATTAATTTATTGCTCCGAACCGACGGTTCCCCAATCAAACCTTTCAAAGTTTTACATGATTCCTATAACTATGTCAACGAAACGATGCCGCTGACATCGGAATCTTAGAAAATTGCTGATCGGCGAGATGAATGACGTCTAAACCGATATTTGATAGACATTTATACCATATTGTCGAAGAATTTCAAAAAGTCAGACGTAATAATGTGAAAATACCGGCTCAGTTTTGGCCCATTGTGGCAGAAATATTCTCCGACCACACCGTTGTTAAAATCGCTGGTAAATAGTCACCTTGATCTGGCGTCAAATGACGCCACTTTGTTGTAGTGGATCGCCGAATTGGAATTCGACGATTCTACACTTTGCCGAATGTAGCGAATTTTGATTTAATTTGCACAGTCAACATCTTTTTTGAAGGGGATATAGTTAAATGAAAGCGAAAATATTTTTCATTTTGTTCGTCTTAACAATTTTTGCCGCCTGTTCGTCCGGGCCGAAAGATAAGCGTCTAAAGATCGGATTCGCAATGGATACCCTTAAAGAAGAACGTTGGCAGCGCGATCACGACGCGTTTAAGGCTCATTGCGAAAAGCTGAATGTCGAGTGCATCATTACAATCGCTGATAACAAAGCTGACAAACAGGCCAATGATGTCGACAATCTGTTGACCAAAGGCGTTGACGTACTCGTTATCGCTCCTCACGACGCCATTCAGGCGGCATCGATGGTCGATAAAGCAAAAGCCCAAGGCGTCCCGGTTATCAGCTATGACCGGCTTATAAATTCCGACAAGATCGATGCATATATCTCGCATCAGGTTCCGGTAATCGGCCAGAGGATCGCGGAATATGCTCTGCAAAAGGTTCCGAAAGGGAATTACGTAATGGTTTACGGAGCCTCGACAGACAATAACGCTGTAATCATGAAAAAAGCCCAACTCGAAGTGCTACAACCCGCTATCGATCGAAAAGATATCACCATCGTGGCCGACAATTTTATTTCTGACTGGCGCCCGGACGAGGCGCTTAAGATGGCGGAAAATGCTCTGACGCGAAATAACGACAATATTCAGGCATTTGTTGTATCAAATGACGGAATGGCCGGCGGAGTTATTTCTGCTCTGGAAAAAAAGGGACTCGCCGGCAAGATAGTCGTTACCGGACAGGATGCAGCTCTTGACGCTCTGCAGCGAATCGCCGAGGGCAAGCAGACAATGACTGTTTACAAGCCAATCGTCGATCTAGCTAACACAGCGGTTGAGGCCGCGATAAAATTGGCCAAGAAAGAAACGTTAGATACGACGCCGTTTATGAACGACACTCTGAAAAAAGAAATTCCGGCCATTCTTCTCGAAGTGACATCGGTCGATAAAGCAAATCTAATGGATACGGTTATCAAGGACGGCTATGTGAAATACGACGACGTATACAAAAATGTGCCTGAGGCCGATCGTCCGAAAAATCCTTCGAAATAGGCGGGTTGTATATAAATGGACAATGTTGTGCTTGCCGCCGATCTGGGCGGCACTAATCTAAGAATTGCCGCTGTCAATGACAGTGGACAAATCCTTCGACTGACAAAACGTCCAACGCCGAGCGACGTTTCTCCCTCGCAGCTCGTAGCGTTGATCGATGAGATGGCAAAGGTCTGCTGCGAATCAATGTCCGTTGGCGGTAAGTTGAGCGGCATCGCATTTACTGCGCCGGCACCGGTGAGCAAGAATTTTGACGGAATTTTAAAGAAGGTGCCAAATATTCCGACCCTCGTCGGGATGAATTTAAAAGCGGATCTCGAAAAGCTTTTTGAATTACCGGTGATCATCGAGAACGATGCGACTGCGGCCGGGATCGGTGAAAATTGGATAGGTGCCTCACAGGGCGTCGAGACGTCGATATGCGTTACGCTCGGTACAGGTATTGGCGGCGGTATAATCATTAACGGCGGGCCGATCCGTGGCAAAGACGGCATCGGCGGCGAGATCGGCCATATTTGTGTTGAACCCGAAGGGCACCCGTGCAAATGCGGCAGTTATGGCTGTGTCGAACAATATGCATCTGCGACGGCTATTGAAAGACTCGCCTTTGAGGCCGGGCTCGGCACGAAAACATCGGCCGAGGTTTTTGACGCATTTCGCAATGGCGATGCAATTGCAGCAGCGGTGTTCGAGAAAATGGGCCGTTATTTAGGCCTTATGCTCGCCGGGCTTGCAAATGCATTGAATCCGGAAATGATAGTCATTTGCGGCGGCGTTACTGCGGGTTGGGATGCATTTGCCGGGCATGTGGAAGCTGAGATCTCGAAAAGAGCTTACGCTGCGGCCGCGAAGCGGGCCAAACTAGTTAAGGGAGAACTTGGTGACAACGCCGGGATTTTAGGGGCGGCACGCTCCGCGTTTCTTTTTCAGCAAAATTGACAGGCACCAAGCACTTAACTTAAACGAGTCGTGTATCATCGACGCGGGACAAAAAAATTACTTCGAAAGCAATTCGCGGATCTTTCTTGTCAGTTTCTCCGGCGTAAACGGTTTCTCAATAAACGCCGCTCCCGCATTCAAAAGTCCGCCCTGCGAAATCGCATCATCCGTATATCCGGACATAAACAGCACCTTAATATCCGGTTTAATTTCGGAAATCGTTTTCTGAAGTTCGGTGCCGCTGATCTTGGGCATAATGACGTCTGTGAGCAGCAAATCGATCGATTCTGTATACATTTGAGCCAACTCGATCGCAGCTTCACCGGTGCTTGCGGGCAAAACTTTATATCCGCTGCTGCTTAAAATTTCATTAACCAAGTTACGAACAACGTCCTCGTCCTCCACAAGCAGGACTGTTTCAGACCCCGAAAGATTTTCTTCGCTGTCGCCCGCCCATTTTGGCCGCTGTATCTGTTCATCAACACATGGAAGATAGATTTTGAATGTCGTGCCCTGGCCAGGTTCGCTGTAAACCATGATGTCGCCGCCCGATTGCTTTACGATCCCATAAACCGTCGAAAGGCCAAGCCCGGTGCCTTTGCCAACCTCTTTCGTAGTAAAAAACGGATCAAAAATCCGACGCTGTGTGTCCTCATCCATTCCCTCCCCGGTATCGGTTACCGCTATTCGTGCAAAATTTCCTGGCCTGACGGCAAGATTCTCGCTAACGTAATCTTTATCTATATAAAAGTTCTCTGTCTCGATCAACAAGGTTCCGCCTTGCGGCATCGCGTCGCGGGCATTGACTGCCAGATTCATAATGACCTGCTCGATCTGACCTGGATCGGCCTTGATATTTCCCAACTCTGGAGCCAGCTTCGTTTTCAATTCAATGTTTTCTCTGATTATTCGCTGGAGCATCTTTTCAATCTCGGTGATGACAGAATTTAGATTGTGGACGCGTGGCTTAAGTATCTGTTTTCGGCTGAACGCGAGAAGCTGACTGGTGAGTGACGCGGCCCGGTCGCCCGCGTTCTTGATCTCTGTTATCTGGCCTTTTATCGGGTCGTCAGGTCTCAACTGCTTTAAAACTAGATCACTATAACCATTTATAGCGGTCAAGAGATTGTTAAAGTCGTGAGCGATACCACCAGCCAAAACGCCGATTGCCTCCATCTTTTGTGACTGTCTGAATCGGTCCTCTAGATCTTTTCGCTCTGTTATGTCGCGTACGAGGCCGCGAAACCCGATTGGTTTTCCGTTTGCGTCGTCACGCCTGGCAATCGACGTCTCAACAAAACGTCGAGTCCCGTCTTTTCGAGTGATCTCCCAGTCCATACCCTTAACTGTACGACCGGTCTTGAAAACGTCATTGAAAGTTTGAAAAACAATTTTGGCTTGTGCTTCGTCGGTGTAATTCCGATTGTTCATTCCCCTCAACTCATGCCGGTCGTATCCAATGGTTTCGCTCAGAGAGGAATTAAAAAACGTAAAATTGCCGGCAAGATCGACCTCAAAATAGCCGTCCTCAATGCTTTCGAGAATAGTTCGATATTTCTCTTCACTTTCACGCAGAGCTTCATCGGCCAGCTTTCTTTCAGTAACATCTCGTGAGATCCCCAAAAGCGCGGTTATATCTCCGCTTGCGTTGCGCAGTGGGGTTGCATGGGTGTCCATCCAACGGCGTGTTCCCAACAGACCGTCGATTTCAAACTCCAGAGCCCCTGATTCGCCTTGAAAGACGCGTCGCGTTAAATCGCGAAATGCGCCGCGGTGCTCTTTGACGATGAGCTGATTGATATTTTGACTCTTTACCTGGTCGAATGAATCTGCCTCGATCATGCGTAGCCCCGCCGGGTTCATCTCAAGTAAAGCCCCGTCAGCGGCGATAAGTTTGACGCATTCCGGTTCAGTATCAACAATAGCTCGCAGCCTACTTTCACTTTCGCGCAGAGCTTCGTCCGCCCTTTTTTGTTCCGTAATGTCTGTAACGATTCCCGCATATCGGATCAGCCTTCCCGAATTGTCGTTGACGGGAAAGGCACGCGTCCTTATCCAGCGGATTTCGCCTTCGGCTCGCAGGATCCTATACTCCACCTCGAGAGTTGTCTTTTTACCCTTTAATTCGTCAAAGGCCCGACCCACCCATTTCCGGTCGTCGGGATGCAGAAAGTCGATCCATCCCCCGGGGTTTGAATAGAGCTCGCTTACCGAGCGGCCCCAGATCTGTTCGAACGCCGGGCTGACATATAGCACCTCGGACATATCGGAACTTCGTATCCAAAAAGCATCGGTTATATTGTCGGCCAATTGGTGAAACTTTTCGTCGCTTGCAACTAGTGCCTCGTCCTTCTGTTTACGCTCGGTGATGTCGCGGTTCGTTTCGATCACGTAATCGCCTGCTTCATCGTGGATAAGCTTCATTCGGGTTTCGACAATTATCGTTTTTCCGTCACCCGTTACATGTTGGAGTTCCGCTTCGAAATGTCCGTTTTTCCTTAGGCTTTCGGTCAGCGAGGACAGCCCGCCGAGATTAGCGGTTTCAAGCAGGTCATGTGAGACCCGGCCAATCGCATCTTTATGGTTGATTTTATAAAGTTGTTCCGCACCGGTAGTCCAAAATATGATCGGTCCGTTCCATTCCCATACGATGACGGCATCAAAAGATTGGGCGAAAATCTCAGCTTGTCGCCTCAATACATTCTCCGCACGTCTCGACTCGGTCACATCGCGGACAAACCCTTCGAAATATTCTTCACCGCCTTCGGCTGACGATGTTATATGACAAGTAAGCTGAATCCAGATGGGCGACCCGTCGTTTTTTTTCCATTGGATCTCTAGATCGATCACGTACCGGATATTCTGATATTTGTTGACCAGTTTTCCGCGTTCATCGGCGGTAAAATAAACGTCGGCAAGGTTGATTTTTAGCAGTTCGTCGGTAGAATCATAGCCGAGCATTTCGGCCAATGCTTTGTTTACCGTAAGCAATGTTCCGTCAATCTTCGACTGGTAAATACCAACCGGTGCAAGATTGAATATATCCTGATAGCGCTGTTCAAAGGCGAGGCGGGCAAGTTCTTGTCTTTTTCGATCAGAAATGTCTCGAGCAATTCCTTGCACACCGACGGCGTTCTCGTTTTCAAACAATATGCGGGTATTGATCTCAATTGTTTTCCTTTGGCCGTCTTTTGTGATTATTTCGATGTCATAGGACGTCACATCTTTACCCGCAAGTTTATCGCTCACCATCTGGCTTGCTTTCTCGATAAATTCAGGAGCTATTAACTGCCTGCTGTTCATCGATAAGACTTCGTTCCGGGTATATCCGGTAACAAGCTCGACGGCTCCGTTGACCGAGGTATAGTTACCGTTCATGTCGTGGGTGTAAATAATGTCGATAGCATTTTCGACAAGTTCGCGATAACGTTCCTCGGATTCGATCAGCATCTTAACCGAACGTTTACGCTCGATGGCCAACGCGATGTGATCGCCGACTGATTCGAGAAAATCCAGGTCCCGGCGGGTATAGGCATTCTCGACATCGTAATTTTGCAAAACCAGAACTCCGATAGAGCTGTCCGAGGCGAGCAATGGAACTCCGATCCATGATGCCGACGAGCTGCCGACCTGCTCTGCGTCGCCCGCCGCGATAATTTCGGAGCGGATTTCACGTGTCAGCAAAAGTGGTTTGCGGCTGTTCATGACGTAACAAGCAAAACCTTTATCCGCGCACTGGGGCGGCGGGTGCGGATCACGCTGATCAACCCAGAATTCGAATCGACAAAGATCGCCAACCGCGTCACGCAACATCAAGAAACAATTTTCGGCGGATATGATCTCACCTATTGAACTGTGGACAAGCTTTAAAAATTCATCGAGATTCGGGGCAGCCATGATGCCCTGGATTATTTCGCCAATGATCTTTCGCTCACTCTCGGCTCGCCGCCGTACCCGACGATTCTCAGCCTCCTGTAACTCCCGTTCGATGGCCGGGATCAGACGAGTCAGATTGTCTTTTGGAATGTAATCGTTGGCACCGCTGAGCAAGGCTTCAACAGCAGTTTCCTCTCCGATCGAGCCGGAAATTATTATAAATGGAATGTCCAGGCCCGAGGCATGAAGCAACTTTAACGCCCGAGGAGCATTAAAACCGTGCATCGAATAATCGCAAATAATGAGGTCCCATTCGGTCGATGTGAGAGCAGCGGCGAAGGTGTTGGCAGTAAAAACGCAGTCCGTAACAAGACTATAACCGGCCGTGCTCAAATGCCGCTCAAGCATATCTCGGTCGCGCTCGGAATCCTCTGCAATCAATACCCGCAGTGTTTTATTCATCGATCCACTCACTCTTGTATTACAGGTGGATTTTCATTTAAAAGCAACCAATAGACGCCAACACTACGGACGGTTTCAGAATATTTTGCAAAGTCTATAGGTTTTCTAATGTAGCTGCTCGCACCAAGGCTGTAGGTATTTTTGACATCCGACACTTCACTGGACGACGTGAATATGACTACCGGCAAATATTTGGTTCGCTCCGAGGAGCGGATTTGCCGGAGAACCTGAAACCCATCGAGTTTTGGCATTTTGAGATCGAGCAAAACCAACTGCGGTAAATGCGAGGTGTCGCGACCTTTGTATTTGTCCGAGCCAGATAGGAATTCTAGAGCTTCTGCGCCGTCGCGCGCGACAGCCAACTCAAATGGAATTTCCGACGATTCAAGCGATCGTAACGTCAGGAGCAGGTCCTTTTCGTTATCATCAACGATTAGGATCAAATTATTCTTCATGATTGTCAGGCAGTGAAAAATATATGGTCGCGCCTCTGTCTACAGATGATTTGGCCCATATGCGGCCACCGTGTCGGCTAATGATCCGGTGAGCCGAAGCGAGTCCGATACCGGTACCTTCGAATTCATTTGCGGAATGCAATCGTTGAAACGCCCCAAAAAGTTTATCAGCGTATTCCATATCAAATCCGGCTCCGTTATCACGAACAAAATAAATCGGATCGTCTTTTGAACGGGCTCGGCCGAAAACTATCTTGCCTCGTTTCTTCTTCGACGTGAATTTCCAAGCGTTCCCAAGGAGATTTGATAAAACAA
The DNA here is from genome assembly GCA_041748715.1 of Pyrinomonadaceae bacterium. GTDB lineage: Bacteria > Acidobacteriota > Blastocatellia > Pyrinomonadales > Pyrinomonadaceae > OLB17. The sequence goes on from JBGTCS010000385.1 coordinate 12,696, forward strand.
GACCCAATAATCGTGCGTCGCCCCGCGTTGTCATATCCTTTTCGACCTTAATATCAACAATCCGCTGCGGTTCATCCGTTTGAAGCTGCTGCAAAGTCTGGTGAGCGAGTGAGCTCAGGTCAACCCTTTCGCGATGCATCGCACCACGTGTAACCTTCGCAAGGTCCAATACGTCGTCGATTAGCTTTGCCATTTCTTTGCTCGCGTCGCCGAGATGCATCAAATACGTCTTGCCTTTTTCGTCCAACACCTGATCGTATTCTGCAAGCAGAGCCTGACTAAAGCCGCTGATATGACGAAGCGGTGCCCGCAAATCGTGTGATATCGAATACGAAAACGCCTCGAGCTCCTTATTCGCAACGGCGAGTTCCGACGTACGTTCCGCGACCCGGTATTCCAGTTCCTGTGCATGTTTGAAAATGCGTTTATGTAAAAGGGCATTCTGAATTGCCGCTGCTCCTTGTGATGACAAAGCCTCAGCCCTACGCCGATGTTCCTCGGTGAAAAAATTAGGCGTTATTTTATCGACAGAATAGACGCCAATAACCTGATCGCTCGTGATCAATGGGATGCCCATCCAACTAATAACATGTTCGGCACCAGCGGGCCGCTCCCATCCCGAACATATGCGGGTGTCATCTACGATGACTGAGCGTTTGCTGGTTATAATTTGCGTGATGACATTGCCATCAGTTACGTCAAATGTGATTTTTTTAGTTTCCTCGGCGTTGGTAAAATCTTCGTAGCCGCGTAATGAATTGACAGCCAAATGCGTTTCGTCGCTCCAAAGTAAAACATATCCGCTGTCGTATGGAACCAACAGCCGCAAATGATCGAGGAGTTCGGTTAAAATATCGTCTAATTCGAGATTTTTGCTAATGGCGACATTTGCAGCCGCAAGCGTTTCGGCGCCGAACCTCGCCTCTCGTTCGGACCCGAGCGAACTTTCCCGATCTTTTTGAGCCTGTATTAACTCTGTGACGTCGAGTAGTGTGCCGAGAAGTGCCTCAGGGTTGCCGTCAGAGTCCAAGGTTAATTCTGCTTGAGCTTTTACCCAAATGATCGTTCCATCACGACGAACTATGCGGTGCTGAATGTTGTAAGAAGGTCCCCCTTTCAACGCCGTGACAAAATTGGTTCTCACAAATTGAGCATCGTCTGAATGAACCCAATCAAGAACTGAATCAATATCCGTGGGTATTTCCTCGGGAGCGAACCCAAATAAGAAACGGGCTTCCTCCGAAAAGTAGAGTTCCTTTTTTTGAATATCCCAACCAGCGAATCCCAAACGTGCTATACGCTGAGCTTGCTCAAGACGTGAGGCGGTTTCGATCAGTTCATGTTCGGCAACCTTCTGTTCAGATATTTCGACTACTACTCCCCGCATTCTGATTGGTTCGCCCTGCTCATCGAATTGAAACTCACCACGCGAATGGATCCAATGGACGCTTGCATTTGGCCATACAACCCGAAATTCGCTCTTAAACGCCGTTTGATCTGCAATACAGCGACTAAGCTTGTCCGTTACCAAAGCCAAATCGTCCAGATGTACCCGGCTGGTAAACGACTCGTAGCCGTTGTCGCATTCGCCGGAGTCGAACCCCCATAATTCTTCATGCCAATGAGATCGTATGATCCGATCGTTGGGTATGTCCCAGTCAAATGTTCCGATATTTGCCGAATCGAGGGCCAAACGCAAACGCTCTTCGCTCTCTCGCAAACTTCCCGACATTTTTTCATGTTTTATGGCAATTGAAGCGAGATCAGTTGAAGATTCGATCAACATCCGATGTTCAGACGTCGGCTTGCCGGGCATTCGATAATATATGGCGAAAGTCCCAAGTAGATCGCCGGTCCCGTCAAAAATCGGCGTGGACCAGCACGCCCTGAGTCCGTGCGTAAGAGCAAGTTCGCGATACCCGGCCCAGAGAGGATCCGTGGCAATATCCTCGACCATTACCGGCTCGCGCCGGTATGCGGCTGTGCCGCAGGACCCCGCAGCAGGCCCTATCTCCCCGCCGTCGATGGCCTGACAAAACTGATCCGGCAAACTCGGCGCGGCTCCGTGGGTCAGACGTTTGCCTTCGTCGTCAAGCACTAAAATTGAGCAATACATTCCGGGGACAAGTTTTTCGATGTGGATAAGGAGTGTTGAGAGGGATTCGGAAAGCGGGGCTCCGGTCGCGATCATTTGCAGTGTAGAATTCCGGGCTCCCGCGAGTGATTCAAGTTGTTTTCGCTGAGTAACCTCTGAGAAAAAGATCGTCAGCCCCTCACCGGTCGGATATATTCGATTTTCATACCAGCGATTTTTGGTCTTATTTACCTCATTCAGTACGATCGGCTGCTGGGTTTCAAAAGCTTTAACGTACGCTTTTCCAGATTCCGAATCTCTAGAATCTGGAAATTCCTCCCATAAATTATTTCCAATCAAGCTCTCGACGCTGCGACCCAGCATCCGGGCCCCGCCCTGGTTTACAAACGTATAATTCCAGTTGTGGTCAATAATGGCCACGCCGTCCGTCATGGTTTCAATAACATTGGCAAGCTCGTGTAAATATTTATTTTCGAAATTCTCTTTTGCCATTGTTAAGAGTTCTGGTGTGCTGATTAATCGTCGCTCAAATACCGCTTCCCCCAGTCCCGATTGAAACAGTTCAAGCTAAATCGTCTTTAGTTCGCGAACAGGATCTCTGCTCCAAGCCGCATTTCGCCATCGCGAGGTTACAATTTTTTATTAACTAATCGTTCCTGGAATTGTTGAGAGTTTTTAAATCCTTGCATGACGCTTAACCATGTAATGGCCCGGGAAATTTGCACCCTTGTTCTTATCTTTACTTACTTCAGATACGCAAACTTTGAACCTTTATCTACTCAATGTCAAGAAGTATTTTCGCGGCAAGTCATTCTAATATAAGGTTGTTTAGGTTTCTGAAGACTTGATCCGTAGTGGCCTGCCAACGGGTAAAATTACAATCGACCCGTTGATAAGGGACTGAATTTTGCTAAAGACTTGCTCTGTGTCGGAGCAGAATCTAGCGATTATTTACGCAGCCGAACCGCGAAGCCGCGCGGCGTCGGTGCGACGCTAGCAGAGCAGCTTGCGCTTGTCAGTCATTTGCAGTAATATCTTCGTTTGCTACGATGCGCGGCTAAACGTATCAAGTGGGTTTCGTGCCCACTTTTTATTTTGCGTTGGGAACAATGGACAAACCTTCAATATTTGAACATGTTAATAGTGCGGCCGAAACGGTTGCGAAGGCCAAAAATATTGAACTTGTACATGTCGAAGTTGCCGGAACAAAGCGAGATCTGATCATTAGGATCTATATTGACAAAGAAGGCGGTGTGACGCTCGACGATTGTTCCGGCTTTTCGCGCGGCGTCGAGGAAGTACTCGATGTCGAAGATCGTATACCGGTCCGATATGTTCTGGAAGTTTCGTCGCCGGGTATTGAGAGGGAATTATACTCCCTAAAAGATTTTGAAAAGTTCACAGGTGAACTCGTTAAAATTAAGATCAAAGAGGCGATAGACGGGCAGAAGACTTTTGTCGGGCCTCTGACAGGGATCGACGGCGATAAGATCACTATCGAGGATAGATCGAAGGGAATTGTAACCTTTACTTATTCGGATGTGAATAGGGCGAATTTGAAGATCGACTTAGCGAAGGAATTCGGCGGACGTTGACCGGGTCAATGGCAGAGACTTATATATTATTGAACGTAGGGAAGTTATGACATCATCCATCGGACAGAGCATTGATATATTGTGCAACGAGCAGGGCCTTGATCGTGAAATGATCATCGAGGCAATGAAGGACGCCGTGCGGGCGGCAGCTCGTAAGCAGTTTAAGGACAAAACCGGTGATAGTGTTCAGGTTGATTGGAATACCGAGGAAGGAGCGATCGAGATCTCAGCTCAAAAAACTGTTGTCGAAACGGTCGAGGATCCGTTGAGCGAACTTTCGCTGGTTGACGCAATCGAGCTTGCCGGCGACGAGATCGAGATCGGCGATATGCTTTTATTGCCGCTTCCGACCGAGGAACTTGGCCGCATCGCGGCACAGACCGCAAAACAGATTTTGGTTCAAAAAGTTCGAGAAGCGATTCGGGAAAAAGTTTACGACGAATACATCGACCGTAAGGGCGAGTTGATCAACGGTACGGTTAAACGTTTCGAACGCGGTGATATGATCGTCGACCTCGGAAATAATCTCGAAGCGATAGTGCCGAAATACGAGCAATCGCGAGGGGAAATGTGGAACCAGGGCGAGCGGACAAGAGTCGTCATCGTCGACGTGTCAAAGGAACAAAAAGGCCAGCAGATCAAATGTTCGCGTGCATCAGCAGAACTTCTTAAGAGATTGTTCGAAATGGAGGTTCCGGAGATCTACGACGAAACAGTGGTGATCAAATCCGCAGTTCGAGAACCCGGTGATCGAGCCAAGATCGCTGTCACGTCCAACGAGAAAGATGTCGATCCGGTCGGAGCCTGCGTTGGTATGAAAGGCTCACGAGTTCAGGCGATCATCAAGGAATTGCGTGGCGAAAAGATCGATATCATTGAGTGGTCCGACGAGCCGTCGGTTTTTGCCGCGAACGCCCTTTCGCCGGCCAAAGTTTCTCAGGTGCGAATCACGGATATTAACAATCGGCTGATGGAAGTCATTGTCGGCGAAGACCAGTTGAGCCTCGCGATTGGGAAAAAGGGCCAAAACGTACGCCTGGCGACTCGATTGGTCGGTTGGGAAATTAAGATTGTCAGCGAAGAACTCCTCAAGAAGGAAATCGCTCAAAAGATGGGCAAGATGATGGCATCGGGCGAGGCCGTTCCGGTAACAGCACTCGAAGGTGTGACCACATCGCAAGCGGAAACGCTGGCCGAGAAAGGCATCTCGGATGTCGAAGCTCTGGCGGCGGCATCGGTTGACGATCTGGCTGATTTTCTTGACATCAGTATGGATCAGGCCGAGGCGATTCGAGTTGCGGCGAGCACGATCGTTAATGCTCGGAACATCGAGATCGGCATCGATGAGCCGTCCGGCGAAGAGGCATCAGCAAGTGACGACGTTTCGGCGACCGAAACATCTGAAACTCCCGACGCCGGAGCTGAAGAAGCGGTAGACGCTGCTCCGGAAGCTGAAGTAGATGGCGACGAAGCATCTTTGAGCGAAACCGCTGAAGTTTCGTCCGACGAACAGGAAAGCGAAAATACGACAGACGAACCGGGTGCCGAAGAAACATCAAACGACGAAGACGCACCAGTTACAGAAGCTGCTGACGAGGCCGAATCAACCGAAACGACAGATGCGGTAATTGACGATGAAAAGTAGAGAGGAATCTATGTGAACTAAGAATTTATAATTTACAGACACTTAGAATTGCTTCGGACATTGGGATTAATTAAATATGGCGATTGGTAAGAGCATTAGAATTTACGATCTTGCACGCGAGGTTAAACAGGATACAAAACGCGTAATGGAAGATCTGCGGCGCGAAGGCGCCGATGTCAGTGTCGCGTCCAATTCTGTCAGCTATGACATCGCTGAAAAGGTCCGCAACAAATATTTTCCCAAAACCGAAACCCAGCCAAAGCGATCTATCAAAATCATCAAGGCCGCAAAAATAGCCGAGGCGGATGCGGTCGAGACCGATGTCCCCGTAGCTGCGGTCGAGTCAACACCACCGGCGGAAGAGCCAGCACCGACGGCAGCAAAAACGGCGAAACCGCCCGCGGCGTCTAAACCGGCTGAGACAAAAGCTCCCGCCGCACCGCAAGTAAAAAAACTCGCTAAAAAACCGACGGCCACGCCAGTTGTAGAAGAGGCGGTCGAAGAAGAGGTTAAAACCCCCGAGGAAGTACCGGCAGTCGAAACCGCTGAAAAACCAAAGGCGGCTCCAAGGCGCGTCGCCAAACCTAAAACGGTTGAGGCGGAAACCGTCGAAGAGGCGGTCGCTGAACCGGAAACAGAAGCTGTCGAACCGGAAGTCGCGAGCGAAAGTGAACCTCCGGCAGCGGAGACCCCGGCCGAACCGGCACCACCGCCGTCGGGAGTCACGGTCAAACGACTTACGCTAAATCCGGCCGCACTTAAAAAAGGTATCAAACCCGGTGACCGTTTGGTCAGCGAAGCGCCGACTAAAACCGGTAGTCTGGTTACCAGTCAGCGTGAAGGGCGACGCGGTGAATTTCGCGGTACGCCGGGAGAAACGGCAGCTCCCCAAATGACCTATACACCGCCGACGGATAATCGGCGTCGTCCGGGCCGTTCCGGCGGGCGAAAAGGAACCGACAAAGGCGGTCGATTTGCCGAACGTGATGTTGATGCCCCGCAGAAACGTTCAATCGAAGAACGTGTAATGGACCAGGTCGGAACCGTTGAAGCCGGGAAGTTAAAATCCGTCCGCCTGACCGAAGGAGCAACGATCCGGGAATTTGCAGAAGCATTGGGTATTACACCCCGCGACATTGTCCAGCTTTTGATCAAACGTGGTGTATTCGCAACGCTGAATCAGCCGATCGGTGAGGTCATGGCGACCGAAATGGCACTTGATTTTGGCTTTAATGTCAGTTTTGTGCCATTCGAAGAAATGGTGATCGAGCAGGAATACGAAGAGCTGATCGCCTCCGACTCTGACGATAAAGAATTTCCGCGAGCACCGGTTATCACGGTCATGGGACACGTAGATCACGGTAAAACTTCGCTTCTGGACGCGATCCGTTCGGAAAACGTGGCCGAGGGCGAGGCCGGCGGTATCACTCAGCATATCGGGGCGTACAGCGTTATGGTTCCAAATTCGGATAATCCGGATGAGCCGCGTCGCGTTGTATTTCTCGACACACCCGGCCACGAAGCGTTTACGATGATGCGTGCTCGTGGAGCCAAGGCAACCGATATCGTTATCCTGGTGGTTGCCGCTGATGACGGAGTTATGCCTCAGACCATAGAGGCCGTCGAGCATTCTAAGGCTGCCGGTGTTCCGATCATTGTCGCAATTAACAAAATTGACAGGCCAGACGCCAACCCTGACAAGGTCAAACAGGGTTTGGCACAGCTTGGTCTGAATCCGGTCGAATGGGGCGGTGACATAGAAATGGTCGCGGTTTCGGCGAAGAAACGGGAAAATCTCGATACGTTGTTAGAAACTGTCCTGCTTCAGGCCGATATTCTGGATCTGAAAGCCAGCCCAACGCGTCGGGCGTCCGGCGTCGTTCTCGAAGCCAAATTGGACAAGGGCCGCGGTGCGGTCGCGACCGCTTTGGTTCAACAGGGAACGTTACGCGTCGGCGATCCGTTTATCGTCGGACAATTTTCAGGAAAGATCAGGGCAATGTTCTCGGATCGCGGCGAGTTGGTGACCGTTGCCGAACCTGCAACTCCCGTTGAGATACTTGGTCTGCAAGGAGTCCCACAAGCGGGTGACAGTTTCCAGGTAGTATCCGATGTGGATCGGGCCCAGACAATCGCGGGCCAACGGCAGATGCACGCTCGCCAAGCGGCGATGCTCAAAACGACCAAACGCGGTATCGAATCGCTTGGTCAGGCCGAGATCAAAGAGCTTTTGGTTATCGTTAAGGCAGATGTGCAGGGTTCAGTCGAGGTTCTTAAAGGAACACTCGAAAAACTATCAACTGAAAAGGTCAAAGTTCGAGTTATTCGAGCCGGTGTTGGTGCTATCGCGGAATCCGACGTATTGCTGGCCTCGGCAACGCAGGCGGACAGTGCTTCAACGGCTGTAGTGATCATTGGTTTCAATGTTCGTCCCGAAGCCCGCGTTGCCGATATAGCGAAACACGAGGATGTGGACATTCGACTTCATTCGATCATTTACAAGGTCGAAGAAGAGATAACCGCGGCGATGATCGGTATGCTCGATGCTATCGAAAAAGAAACGATTCTTGGCAAAGCCGTTATTCAGGAACTCTTTAAGGTTTCGAAACTTGGGACAATCGCCGGCTGCCGCGTCGTCGATGGCGTTATTCGCCGACAGGCAAAGGCAAGACTTATTCGTGACGGAGTGGTCATTTGGGACGGCGATATTTCGACACTCAAACGATTTAAGGACGATACGAACGAAGTCAAAAACGGCTTTGAGTGCGGTATTAGTTTGGTTAACTATAACGATCTCAAGATTGAAGACGAGATCGAAGCTTTCGTGATCGAGAAGTTCGCAGCGACCGAGTTATAAACAAGTATGCGTCGGCCCGAAAGGTTAGGAGAAGCTTTAAAAGTTGAAATTTCGGAAGTCGTCGGGTTCGAACTCGATGATCCGCGGCTCGAAATGGTCACCGTCACGGATGTTGAAGTTTCGAGTGACCTGCGCGACGCCAAGGTATTTGTGCTGATTCGGGGAACCGAGGAAGAGATCGAAAAGGCATTGAAAACTCTCAGGCATGCGTCGACTTTCGTACGTCAGCAAGTCGCGATGAATTTAGACCTGCGGCACGCTCCACACGTTCATTTTGTTCGGGATACGGCCGAAGAAAATGCTTCGCGGGTCGGCGAGATATTGGACGATCTCGTTAGAAAGGGCGAATTCGATAAGGATGATAGTGAATAGCGGTTAATGGTTAGTGGTGAGCAATCAACAACATATATTCCAGTATATTTGCTCGCCAGCAACCGCTCATAACCGGTCACTTCTGAATAAGTGTTAAGTCAAGTAGTTGAATTAATTGAAAATAAGAACAGCTTTGCGATCACAACCCACATCAAGCCCGATGGGGACGGTGTTGGTTCGTCGCTTGGTCTTTGCTGGCTATTGCGGTCTCTGGGCAAAAATGCCGAAGTAATCGTTCATGGGGAAGTGCCCATCGCGTATCGCGACCTGCCGGGTGCCGACGAGATTCGCAACATCAACGCTATCGATGGCGAATACGATGCGGTTTTTGTTATCGAATGTTCGGATGCTGACCGTCCCGGCATAGCGGGACTGGCGGATGAATTTATCGTAAATATCGACCACCACGCCACGAGCGAACATTTCGGAACCATAAATTGGATAGACGCAACGGCATCGGCCGTTGGCGAGATGATTTACAATCTCTGCAAAGCAATCGGCGGACGCATCACCACTGATATCGCCGAATGCGTCTATCTCGCTTTGGTCACCGATACAGGCTCCTTTCATTATTCAAATACATCGGAAAGAACTCTAAAAGTCGCCTCTGAACTCGTAAAGGCGGGAGCCAGACCCGAAAAAGTCAGCGAAGCGGTCTATAATAATTATCCATGGTCGCGTATCGAATTGATGCGGCGAGTTCTCGATACGGTCAAACGAGACCCGACGGGTCGGATCGCCTCGATGAGACAAACGATCGAGATGAATGAATCGGCGCGGGCGATAGACGGCGATAATAACGGTTTTGTAAATATTCCGCTCGCTGCTCGCGAGGTGGTAGCCGTTGTCTATATGCGGGAAGTCGGGCCGAATAGATTCCGGGCGAGCCTTCGTTCAAAGGGTATAGTCAATGTGGCGAAAGTCGCTGAAACATTCGGCGGCGGCGGGCATAAAAATGCAGCCGGATTGCGTATCGACGGCGACTGGGACGAAAGGGAAAGTGAGCTTGTAGCAGCTCTCCGCGATGCCATCGTTAGGGCTGACGAGGGTGGCGAGGGCCAGACTTGACCATCGTACGGTGATGCTATGAGGCAAAGGATCGAAGAGTTTCTGCTGCGAATGGTTCGTCTCTACACCTCCAATACTCCGATAAAAAAAGGGAAATACCGGATGTTCCAAACGGCATTGGCAGCGTGTGCAAAGCCACATACGTCTCTGCCGCTTAAATTAAAAGATGGCCGGCGGTTTCTCGTGAACCTCACAATCGGGATGCAGGATTCTGTTTATTTTGTCGGCGAATACGAGCGGGTGCTGACCGAGATATCCGCCAAATTAATACGGCCCGGTGACACATGTGTGGATGTGGGAGCTAACTTCGGTTGGTACACTAGCCTTATGGCAATGATGGCGGGACCCGACGGTAACGTGCACGCCTTCGAGCCGATGCCGCAATCGTTCGCAGAATTGGAACAAAATGTGGCCCTGATGGGTGACCGTACAAATGTCTCCATACAGAATCTTGCGCTCGGAGATAGATTGGATACGGTCAAAATCCACTTGTTTCCCCAATTGACGTCGGGTCATGCTTCGCTGGCGGTTGGGGCCGGAGCCGCTTCTACGGCATTTGATTGTAAAATGGTTCCGCTAGACAACTATTTGCAGGAGAACGAGGTCGAGAATGTCGACTTTGTAAAGGTTGATATCGAAGGGGCGGAGCTCATGTTTCTCAAGGGCGCCCGGCGGCTGTTTGAACAGCGGGTGCCGCCGATTTTTCTGATGGAGATGGCGGTTGCCTCAACTGCCCACTTCGGATACCATCCAAATGACCTTATCGATCATATGAGAAACTTGGGAGCTTTTGAGTTTTTTGCCGCTGATGAGATTCGCGGCACTCTGCGTGCCATCTCGCGTTTTGGCCCCGAGGAGATCGGTGCCAATGTCTTTTGCATTCCGCGACAATTGCCGGCCGATAAACGCGAGGTCATCAATTCATACAAGATCAAGTAAGTGCGCCCTATGAGCAATCAAAAGCGCTATAAATGGCGGCGCGATAATTACCGCGAAAACACGAAAGGCCTGTTGATGCTCAATACCGGCGACGGCAAAGGCAAAACCACCGCCGCGATCGGCGTCATGGTGCGAGCTGCCGGGCGGGGCATGAAATGCTCGATGATCCAGTTCATGAAGTCCAAAACCGACCGTTACGGCGAGCACGAATCGTTTGAAAAACTCGGTATCGAAGTTATTACGATGGGTGACGGGTTTACCTGGGACACAAACGA
>JBGTCS010000386.1:0-3043 GCA_041748715.1 Pyrinomonadaceae bacterium
ACCGCGATCGCCGAACTTGATCCCGAGGACCGCCTTATCCTTAAGCTTTACTATTTTGATGACCTACGCTTAAAAGACCTGGCGGCGACCTTTGGTTATCACGAGGCGACTGCGAGCCGAAAGCTGACTCGGCTGCAAACCGAGATTAGAAAACGAGTCGAGAAAGGCCTTCGCGAACGCCACGGCTGGACCGAAAGCGAAGTCAAGCGTCACTTATCCGAGACAGCGACGAGCCTCGGCGTAAACCTTGAAACGATGTTCGCGATTTTGCTTATAGCCGCAGCCGTGCAAGAAGTCTGGATATGAGCCGTTCGGTAAGTGGGTTACGAAACCTTGCGGCGTCGGGATGCGAGGGGAATAATATGGGCAAAGATAATTTATTTACCTTTGGTTTACGATTTCACCGCGTCCCGGCGCAGCAGTTTTAGAGTTAATTTGATGGAACTGGAATTCGACAAAGAAATGGATGCGATCCTGCGAAAAGCGGGCAATAGCGGTACAAATTCCGATGCGGTATCGCCGCATGTTGACGCCGACACTATCGCTGCATTCGCTGACGACGCTCTGCCGCAGAAAGCAAAACTGCTTTATATGCAGCATTTTGCGGATTGCGACAAGTGCCGGCGGACGCTTTCGCAGACGATCTTGTTCAATGCCGAGCCAGGTGAATCTGCTGCGCTTTCGCCGATTGCGGCGCCGGTCTCGGAACGTCGTGTTCCTTGGTATCAAACTCTGGTCCGCTCCCCAAATCTGGCCCTCACGATGGGAGCGTTGGTGTTGGTTTTTGGCGGTATTCTCGGATTTTTGCTGCTACAAAACCGTGAATCCGAGACGAGGTCAACCGTCTCGCAAGTAACAGCCCCCGAACAGACGAAAGGCGGCCCATTTTTTGATCAGGAAACCGGGGAATCTAATACATCCGGTGGATCAATTACATTGCAGGCAGCAAATGTGGCGACTGACTCACAGGCCACGGCAAGTGCAGCCAACGCCAACAAGTCCGACGCGGCAACGGTCAGCCGTAATAATTCTAATGCTTCGGCCAAAGCGGTAGCGGACAACTGTCCGGATTGTAAACCACCCGATACCGGCAAAGTCGAAACCAAAGAAAATCGATTGGAATCAGAGCTTCCGCTTTCCTCGAGATCGGCCGAATCGATCGCGGCCCAGCGTGACGAAAAAAGTATTACCCGGGATGGTATTGAAGCAGATCGCACAAGGTCAGTGTCCTCCGACAGATCTGCGGCCGAGTTGGGATTACGTAACCAACCCGAATCGCCAAAAGCCAAAATGAATCCGGCACGCGGCCCGGTCCAAAACCAATCAAATCAGATCAATAATTATGACTTTGATACGGGCGTTAGTCGGCAAGCAGGCGGCAAAACCTTTTTTAATCGCGACGGTGCCTGGTACGATGCGTCATACAAAAACCAACCGACAAAAAACTATCGCCGTGGAACCGATGAATACAAAAAACTCGACAGCGGCCTGCGAAAGATAGCCGACGAGATCGGCGGCACGGTCATCCTCGTTTGGCAGGAAAAAGCATACCGCATCCAATAAACCTTTGAATTAACACGCGTTAACGCTAAAATGGCTGCATGAAAGTAGTTGTTTCGCTTTGGTTTGTACTTTTTTTGTTGGTCGCGGCCTCACCTGCTCAAACGGCGTGGCAATCCAGTCTCGACTCGCGAATCAGTTTTTATCAAACGACCGATTTTGGCATTGTTCTCGCCGGAACCGAAAAAAGCCTGTATGCCATCGACGGCCAAACCGGTGAAAAAGTTTGGCGACGATCAACGGGCAAGGTGGACGAAACCTCGGTCACGCCGGTCCCGCAAACCGACCTTTTACTTTTTACCCGAGACGAAGGCAGCAAATCGCGTCTCGAGGCGGTCGATCTGTTGACCGGGGCGCGTATTTGGCGGAGCGATAAGGTCAAGGGCGATGTAATGCAGCTCGCCGTCGACCCCGAAAATGATCTGATAGCGATCGTTCTGGTTAAAGACCCGCGGGGCCGATCTGAGGACAATTTCAAACGAAAACCCGTGGTGCATGTTCTGCAGCTCTCGACCGGCGAAGAGTTGTGGAAACGAGATTTTGATAACACGATCGAGATGATGCCGTCCCGCTTTGGCGAAAACCTGGGCGACATCGACTACACTCTTGATAACTACCGTGCCCCGCTCCTGCTCGACGATCGTCTTTACCTCTTTTACGAGGGTTCGACATCTTACGATGCCCGCACCGGCAAAGAAAAAGAACGCGAGAAATTTAAGATCAACGAGGACGGTCTCGCCTTGACCGAGGCCGATCCGATCTTTGACGACACGCACGTTTATGTTTCCGGCAAAGGGCGAATTCGGGCGATCAACCGGCGAACAGGCAAGCAGGATTGGAAAGCTGACGACCTCGGTATCAGCGCCGAGATGGCCTTAATAGGAAACGTACTTTTCGTACGAACCGGCGGCCAATTTACTCAACTGAAAAACGGCGAACCCAAGGACAAAGGACCGTACGGCGTTTCAGCCGTCGACACTAAAAATGGAAAAACGATCTGGCGTTACAAAGGTGCCGACAAAGGGTTGACCAATTTTGTATTTGCCGATGCAAATTCGATCCTGATCGCCGACAAAGACGATCTCATTACACTTGACGCGAAGAGTGGTAAACGTATCGCGAAACGCGATCATAAGGTCGAAAAAGCTCAGTTTGTATTGATAAACGAAAGCGGTCAGGCGGTTGTCGGCGGCCAGGACGAGATCGCGGCATTCGACATCGCCGATCCAAAGCGTCCCGAGTTCTGGCGGGTAAAACACAAGGCGCCGGGACGCGGGGCATTGCGAGTTTTTACCGGAATAGCTCTGCGGGCGGCGGCACTTTATTTTCGATACGGCGGGATCGCGACGTCGGCTTTTGGATTGGCTCGGTCGGGAATTAGTCTCGCCGCGACGGCCAATTCGTTTCGCTGGTCGGGTCTGAGTTCTCGTTTTGGATCGGTTAATTTGACGACACTCGCAAGCAATTCGGCCAAAAATTACGC
>JBGTCS010000387.1:0-8414 GCA_041748715.1 Pyrinomonadaceae bacterium
AGCAGGTTCTCGAGATTATCGCCGAAAACAAAAAGGAACATCATATTCCCGAAGATATGCGCAATATCGCCGTGCATAAACATCGAGCTTATGAAATTGAAATAGACCGGCAGCGGTGTCGCAAAATGTGTGACCTGGCCCGTATTGCCTAACGAATCGCGGATAACCTGAACGCCCGTCAGATCGATCCCGGTCGTTATCTCCTTAGGAACGAGCGAGAACGAATAGGTAAACGATTCGTTGCTGCCGAGCTGCTGCAATAGTAAAAAGACGAGAATGTTCACGCCGATAAACGCGTAGTTTACAAACGGCTGAATTTTCCTATCCGAATTGTCATCACCGATCGGGAACATTCCTCTTATCTCCTACCTCGTTACGCCAGTTCTGATCTTGTAGTTTTTAACAGCTCGTAACCCTCGCTTCGTGCGACGTAGGTCGCGGCCGTTATGTCACCGACCACATTCAAAGTGGTGCGGCACATATCCAGAATACGGTCGACGCCCAGAATGATCGCGATCAATGCCGGGTCGATGCCGATCATGACCAGAATTCCAATAATAAACGGGATCGAGCCGCTCGGTACTCCGGCAGTACCGATACCGCCAAGTATGGCAAGATAGACCACCATCAACTGCAGCGAAACCGTAAGTTCGACGCCTGCAAGCTGTGCGAGAAAGAGAACCGTAACACCCTCGTAAAGCGCCGTTCCGTTTTGATTCGCAGTTGCACCGACCGTCAGGACAAAACTGTTGATCTCCTTTGGAACGCCGAGATTTTCTTCTGAAACACGCAGTGCCGTTGGCAGCGTCGCATTTGAAGACGATGTTGAAAACGCCGTCAAAATAACGGTTTGGACACGTTTAAAAAATTCGATCGGACTGATCTTGGATAAGAACCAAACCGATAGAGAGTAGACACCAAAGAAGTGAAGCGATAACCCGAGCAGCACAGTTGCGACGAACCAGCCCAAAGATTTGAGCAGGTCGATGCCAAATTCGGCGATATTATTAAATAAAAGACACGCCACAGCATAGGGCGCAAATTTCATAATTATGTCGATAACTTTGGCCGTGATCGCAAACAGAGACTCCATCACCCCGACAAACGGATCTGAAACCGGTGCAGGAAGCAGCGTGATGGCAATGCCGATTATCAATGCAAAGAACATGACATGAAGCATGTTCGGGCTCGAGCCTGCCATCGAATTAAAAACATTGCTTGGAACCACAGTTTTGACCGCCTGCATCAATCCGGTCTCAGCTTTGGCGGACTCTGCAGCCTTTTTCTGAGCCTCGGTTGCATTAGATGCTCCGCTCGAGAATTTTTCTTTGAGCTGGACGGCGATTTCGGGAGCGATCCTTTCGCCCGGCCTGATCGTGTTTGCCAGCGTCAGCCCGATAACGACCGAAATTGCTGAAATTATCAGTGTGTAAGCAAAGGATTTGAATCCTATCCGCCCCAGTTTCCGGATATCGCCGATACCCGAAACGCCGACGACCAGCGATGAAAAGATCAGCGGAACGACGATCATTAACAAAAGGTTTAAAAACAGCTGTCCGATCGGACGCGTGAAATTCTCAACCGTCCACACGACCCATTCGTTTGATCCGCCTGCGGTCCAGTTGACGGCTAATCCGCCAAATATGCCAACTGCCAGACCTATAAAGATCTTGGTATGCAGTAGCATTCCCTTTGGTTTATCCGGTGTGTCGTCGTCCAGATCAGTCGTCAGTTCGCGTTCGTATTCTCCGGCGGGAAGGTCGTCTTTATTTTCTTCGGGCATATCTGATTTTCACCTTTTAATGGATTGTGTTTGCTTGGAAGATAAACTGCCTAACGCAGATTTCAGCCGTAAATTTACTGGATGAATAGTCTGCTATTGTAACGATTTTTGAGAGTTTAGCAGATAAGCCGAGATTTTGGTATTTTGGGTAACGGTAGAAATAATAAAAATGTTCAAATCGATCCATTTCACCTCAAGAGGCCGGGCGACGACCGCCGCTTCGCTGCCCGAAGTTTTAGAAAAGCTGGGAAATATCGTCGGTTCTGAAAATCTGATCGTCGATCCGGCAAAAGTAGAACCATACGGGGCCGACGCGGTAAAAGAAAAATTTCCGCCCGAAGCTGTGGTGTTCCCCGAGTCGACCGCTCAGATGGTCGATATTCTAAAGCTCGCCAACGAATATCTTTTTCCGGTTACGGCACGAGGCGGGGGCGTCGGTTACACGGGCGGTGCCGTTCCCGTAGACGGCGGGATCGTTGTCGGTACCGACCGAATGAACAAAATCATCGAGATCAGTGCCGATGACCTGTACGCCGTTTGCCAGCCGGGCATAACGACATACGATCTGCAGCAGGCGGTGGAAAAACAAGGGTTGATGTTCGCACCCGATCCGGCCAGCTATAAAGATAGTTTTATCGGCGGCAACATTGCCGAAAATGCAGGCGGTATGCGGACGCCCAAGTATGGCGTGACAAAACATCATATTTTGGGTCTCGAACTCGTGACGGCGACCGGCGAAATAATCAGAACGGGCGGAAAGACGGTTAAAAATGTCGTTGGCTTTGATCTGACCGGTTTAATGTGCGGATCGGAGGGAATGCTCGGCATCATCACCGAAGCGACGCTCAAACTGATGCCGATGCCCGAGGCGACCTCGACCGTTCGAGCGAACTTTCATTCCATGGAAGCGGCATGCAAAGTTCTGACCAAATTCACACCTGAAGGCCTCTTGCCGATGGCGATGGAGGTTATCGACAAATTCTGCGTTGCCGCCGTCGAGGAGAATTTTGCGTTCGGATTATCAAAAGAAGCCGAAGCGATCCTGCTCGTCGCCGTTGACGGCTCAAAAGAGGAAGTTGAGAAAAACTCCCTGACCATCGAACGCATCATCGGCGAAAACGGCGGCTTCGACATTCTTCGAGCAAAAACCAAAGACGAAGAGGACCGGCTCTGGGACGTCCGCCGCGCCATTTCGCCGAGTCTGATGAAATACGGAACGTTGAAAATAAACGAAGATGTCGTCGTTCCGCGTTCGAAAGTACCGGAACTTGTCGCTCGGATCGAGGAGATCGGCAAACGGCATGATACGTTCGTCGCAAATTTTGGCCACGCAGGTGATGGGAATATTCATGTTAATTTTGTGGTCGATCGTGACGACGCGGACGCTGTCGCTCGTGCCCGCGAATGCGTTTCCGAAACCTTTGCCCTTTCGGTGGCTCTTGGCGGGACGATCTCGGGCGAACACGGCATCGGTTATGTCAAAGCTCAATATATGGATTATGCTATCGATAAACCCACGCTTGAGATCATGAAAGGGATCAAAAAAGTTTTTGATCCGAATGGCATACTGAATCCGGGAAAGATGTTTGTTTAGAGCGATCAATTTCGTGATAAACTGATGTTCGTTATGCAAACTTTGGAAGCTATTGTTGATTCGACTGGAACGGTCAGGCTCTTAACCGACGTTCGTTTGCCAAAAAATCGCCGGGCTTTGCTCACCATTTTAGACGAAGAACCGAAGGTTACAGACGATTCACAAAAAGAAAGATTACTAAACGCATTCAGAAAGGCCCAAAAAGCAAATCTTTTCAAAGATATTGAAGATCCGGTCGAATGGCAACGGAAGCTAAGAGATGAGTGGGACTAAAGCCGTACTAGACAGCAATGCGATCATATATGCTTCAAAAGGAATAGTTGATGCAGAAAAACTTTTGTTGGGAAGCGATAGATATTATGCTTCGATCGTCACCTTTATTGAGGTTTATTCTTATGATTTTACAGGCTCCGGCGAAAAGAAAATTATCGACGAGATCCTGGAAAGTCTTGAAATAATTGAACTCAATCAAGAAATCGCGGATCGAGCAATAATCTACCGCAAAAATAAAAGCAGAAAAATAAAACTACCCGACTCTGTAATACTCGCCACTGCCAAAATCACCAACGCCGACTTAATTACCGATAACTACCGCGATTTTCTAAACATCGATTCCTCTATCAGTGTTCTGAGTCTTGACGACTTCAAGATTTGAAATGTACCAACGAGCAATCGACCCGAAGGGCATTTTGAATCCGGGAAAGACGTTTGTTTAGCTCACGTTTTGTGACATAATTAGGCCGTTATGCAGAACATCACGCTTCAGATACCGGAAGATGAATTGCGGGAACTAACTCACGCATATCAGGTTCTTCAGAAGTTTCTTTCGAAACTTATTTCACCTAATGAGCTTTATACGGCCGAATTTCTCGATGGACTAAAGCAGGCTCAGAATGAGATTGTTGAAAAAGACTTTATCGAGGTTAAAGATTTTGGCGAGTTCGTCCAGTAAAAGAATCATCCAGCGTACAAAACGGTTCGGACGCGATATCAAAAAGCTTCCCCGCGAAGTCCAAAAGGATTCGTACGAAACTGTACTGAAATTAGCCGAAGATATATTCGATCCCACTATTAACCTTCGTACGTTGACCGGGTTTCACGGAATTTTTCGGGCAGTTGTTATCCGTGATTATCGGATAATATTCTCGTTTGATGAGGAGAATTTGTATTTATTAAGGATCGGTCATCGCCGCGAGATCTACAGAAATATGGAATTGTGAAACCTGGCCGGCGCCAGTCGGCTGCCGCCGTCAGATATTCTCAAAAAAACATTTCCGAAGAGAAAGATATGAAAAATAAACCATACGTCCTAGGTTGTCTAGCGTTAATAATTTGTTTTTTTTCGATTGAAACCGCCTCGGCGCAAGTCAAAAAGACGATCGTCCTCGTTCGTCATGTTGAAAAGGACGATTCGTCGACTGCGGACAAGGTCGATCCGGAGATCTCGGATATCGGCCGCCAGCGGGCCCAGCGATTGGTCCAGGTCTTGAAAAAGTACAAACCGCGGGAGATCTATTCGACCAATTTTAAGCGCACGCGGCACACGGCCGGACCGATCGCCGCTAGTCGAAAGATCGATATTCAAACCTACGACGCCGGCAAGCAAAACGATTTGGTCGCAAAGATCATGGCGAGCCGCAGCGAAAATGTTCTGGTCATTGGCCACAGCAATTCGACGCCTTTATTAGCGAACCTGTTGATCAAGAAAGAGGTTTTCAAACAGGTGCCTGATACCGAATTCGGGGTCATCTGGGTAATTGAGATGAAAAACGGAGCGGCGGCCAAGGTCGAGGTTTTCAGTTACTGAGCCGGTCCGCCCAGAAATTCCGCGAAAGCCCTCTAATTCGCTAGGGGACAAAATAAAAAAGCAGTGAGGTTTTATCTACAATGTTCGTAATCGCTATAAACAGATTCGCACGCCGGTTATTTTTGACCGTATTTTTTACCACCGCGATAGTTGCCTTGGCGGCTGCTGATGCGTCGGCGCAGGTTAAAGCGTTGGCCCCCAATGAGACGTTTTGGAGTGAATTAAAGACACTTTGCGGCAAGTCGTTTGCCGGGACCGTCGTGGCGGCTCCGGTAGATGACACAACTTTTAAAGACAAAACTCTCGTCATGCATGTTCGTTCGTGTGAAAAAGACCGAATTCGTATCCCGTTCATGGTTGGTGACGACCGATCGCGAACGTGGATACTATCTCGGAAGAAGGAACGGATCATGCTCAAACACGATCACCGTCACGAGGACGGAAAGCCTGACAAAGTGACGATGTACGGCGGTCTGACGACGAGTCCCGGAATGGCGACCAGACAGGTTTTTCCCGCTGACACGGAAACTTTCCAGGTGCTTCCCGCCGCGGCTCCGAACGTCTGGTGGATCGAACTCGTACCGGGCGAACATTTCTCGTACAATCTTCGCCGAATGGGATCCGAGAGATATTTCAGCATCAAATTTGATACAAAAACACCGATCAAAACCCCGGCGGCTCCGTGGGGTTGGAAAGACTAATCTTCAGTCAAGTTAAGACGACGGGTCAGAACCGGGAGCGGTAGCGACTGGGTTCCGTGCCGCCGATGACAAGAATTTGGTCACCACCGTTTGAAGTCCTGACATGCTTCGCCAACCAAAACTTAGTCTGAACACGAGAATAAAAATGCCGGCCTTCCCAAAAAGGAAAGACCGGCCTTCTATTTTATAAACCGCCCGACTGCTTTTATTTCTTGGCATCGGCTCGGGCAAAATATCCCTGCCGGTGCGTTACCTTGATCTTCTCTTTGACTAGCTGTGGGTTGACCATCTGAATCTCGATCTTACGGTACGAACCGTCGCGGTTTTGATTCGTCGGTTCATAGGCGATCAGATATTGCGACCGCATCTCATCCTGAATTTGCTTGAAGGCGTCTCGAAGTTCGCGTTCGTCACGTGGAAAATAGGCACGGCCGCCGGTGCGTTCCGAGATTTTATTCAAAGAACCCTTGTCGACTCCGCTGTAAAAATTGTCGCCGATACCGATCGAGTAAATTATTGCTTCGGATCGCAGAGCCGCTTGAACCGCATCATCAAGATCTTTTTTGCCAAAAGTATTTACCCCGTCCGACAAGAGAATGATCGCACGCCGCGTCCGTTCCGGCGCCGGGCCGAGCAGTTCGTCCGAAGTGACCCAGATCGCGTCCCAGATCGCGGTCGAACCCTGTATCGCCTGGTTATCGCCGGAAATTGGAGGTGTTCCGGTGATCACGCCGCCGCCAATATAACCTGATGGCGGTACGAACTGGACACGTTCGATCGCCCGCCGCAGCCGGCTAAGATTGTTGGTCATGCCCTGTTCGAGCGTAGTTTCGCCGGTGAATGAAACGATCGCGACCTCGTCCTTTGCCGGGCGAATTACGGTCTCAAGAAATGACGTCGCTGCGGCTTTTTCCTCGGGCAATGTTCGCTGCTGCGAAACGCTGACATCGATTAAAATCGCGAGGCTCAGCGGCAGGTCGATCTGCCGTGAAAAAGCCTGGATATCCTGAACCTTGCCGTTTTCGATGATTTTAATGTCTTGCTGCGAAAGCGTAGTTAGCAGACGCCGGTTGCGGTCCTGGGCGGTAAATAGAACATTGACAACGTCGGAATCGATCTTAATAATCTCGTCATCCTCAATGATCGGCGGCGTTGCCGTCGGCAGCGGAGTTCCGGTTTTTGAAGTAGGACTTGGTGGAATCATCTGGGCCCCGGCGCCGGATAACCCGGCCAGCCAAACCAGCGAAAACGACGTTATAAACAACGCCAATATCCGATTTCTAGAAAACATCTTAAAACTCCTACTTCAAATTATCTTTTAGCTGTCTATAACTCGATTTCGTGCGAACCTTATATTTTCCTGCTTTATCCCTGTCAGCTAACCGGACCTCGATCTTTCGCTCCCGCCCGTCATAATTCTGATCGGCCGGCTTATAAGTGATCAAATACTGAGACTGCAATTCCTCTGAGATCCGCTTGAATGCCCGTTCGAGTTCGAGCATGTCGCCGGTAAAAAATGCCTCGCCGCCAGTGTCTTCGCAAAGCTGAGTCAAATATTTATCGCCCTTATCCTTGACCGTTCCCGCG
Organism: Pyrinomonadaceae bacterium; assembly: GCA_041748715.1. Taxonomy (GTDB): domain Bacteria; phylum Acidobacteriota; class Blastocatellia; order Pyrinomonadales; family Pyrinomonadaceae; genus OLB17. The sequence continues at coordinate 7,473 of JBGTCS010000387.1, forward strand.
TCGACACCCGGTACGGTGCCGAGAAATCCGGCTTTTGTCGAAATGCCAAAGATGGTTGTCTCGGTCCGCTGGGCAATATCAATGGCGTCTTTTAATTCGGCGCGGCTAAAAGTATCGTCGCCATCCGTGATAACCACGATCACGCGGCGGCCCGGCACATTTCGCAGCTTTTCATCCGCAAACTGCCATACAGCGTCATACAATGCCGTTTGGGAACCGGGCTTTTTCACTTTATCAACCGCACGGTCGAGCAGATCGAGTTTATCGGTAAAGTCCTGTTGCAAAACGACATCGTGGTCAAAGGTCATAAACGCCGCTTTGTCCTTGCGAAGTCTTGTGACCGTGTAAATAAAGTTCTTAGCCGCTTCTTTTGAGAATTTGATCTTTCCGGCCGCAGACGGTGAGGTGTCCATCAACACGCCGACAAAAACCGGCGGATTTGTCTTTTCATCCGAAAAGAATGTCACTTCCTGCTGCACACCATCCTCAAAAATCAAAAAATCACCACGCGATAGGCCGCTAATAAGATTTTTCTTTTGAGTAACGGTCACGGGAAGCCTGACCTCAAAGACCTTAGTAGCTCCCGTGTCATCGACCATAGGAGTCGGCGTGGCTGTCTGGGCAGACACTCCGACGACGGAAGCCATCAATAATATAAATAGATTGAGCGAAATTAAACTTAACGATCTTTTCATAAACTGGGGTTGTTATCTACTAACTTAACGCATGATTTCGATGCCGGTCTGACCGCGCCTGTTGCCCGAACGCAATTCGAGAGTATAGCAAAAATCGATGTTTATTACATTTGGGCCATATTGCGCGGCAAGGCGTTGCACTGCGGCAGCAATTACGCAAAAATCAACACGGTCACGATTATGGATCCGAATATTTTTAGGGAATACGACATTCGCGGCATCGTCGGCGAACACCTTACCGACGAGA
>JBGTCS010000388.1:0-3376 GCA_041748715.1 Pyrinomonadaceae bacterium
ATGGTTTACACAACCATTCTCGAAAATCGCCTGCGGTCCCGGGTTCCCGCCATATTCGCCGACGACCTTTTTGTCCGTAACGAAGCCTATGCTTTGCCCGGTCTTATCGTTATTGGATTCGCCGCCGGCAAGCGTGATGTCGGCACCACGAACGGTGCGATCGAGGCAAATGACCTTGTCGGGAGTGCCCTTTCGGATCCAATAACCGATGCGGAATTTAGAGCGGCAAAAACTGTAGTTCAGTCCTTGTGGACAAAAAAAGACACTCAAAGCTTTTGGCTCGACGCAGATACATACAAAACAACGAGCGCGGAAGCGGATGCCCGGATCGCCGATAATGTAAAGTTGGCAGATGTGATCGCCTTCGCCGAAAAGGCCCGCAAATTGCCGATCGCAACAGTTCTGCTAAATGCTCCTCCGCCGGTAAAATAGACTTGTGCAATACGAATTGAAAGAGAAAGAGGCCGCACACGCCGAGGCCGTCCGTGATATGTTTGCGGGCATCGCCGGGCGTTACGACCTGCTCAATCACTTCCTGTCGTTAAATATTGACAAGCGTTGGCGTCGGCTCGTCGCCGATGAACTGCGGGAAACTCTCGACCGGAATGACGCTTCGGTTCTCGATGTGGCATGCGGCACGGGCGATCTCTCAATCCAGTTGCGCCGAACGGCAAAAGCAAAGATCATCGGCACCGATTTTTGCCGCCCGATGCTCGCGATTGCCGATTCAAAATCGCAGGCGGAGATGCTTGCAATTCCGTATGTCGAGGGCGACGCAATGGCACTGCCTTTCGCCGACGATCAATTTGACGCCGTTACGATCGCCTTTGGATTGAGAAATCTTGCAAATGTCGGCGAAGGGTTAAGAGAGCTACGCCGCATAATAAAACCGGATGGACGGCTGGTGGTGCTTGAGTTTTCGGCACCGATTGTCCCTGGTTTTGGCCAGATCTTTAATTTTTACTTTTCGCACGTACTGCCGCGGATCGGCGGTGCTGTCAGTGGCTCACGCAGAGCATACGAATATCTGCCCGATTCGGTGGCAAAATTCCCCGATCAGAAAAAGCTTGCAACGTTAATGGAAACGACCGGCTTTGCTCAAGTAGAATACCGAAATCTGACGGGCGGAATCGCCGCATTGCATTCCGGCACAAAAACGATATAAAGTTTTATCACCTTTTTCTTTTCCCGAATGAACAATTCGACCAAAAATTCGGCGCTCGCGATTGAGCGACTTATACGATCAAGCGAGGCGATGGCGGCGGCAAAATGAAACACAAGATCCTTAATTTTGCCCGCCAACTTGGGTTGATGCTGCTCGTTATCTGGACGGCCGTGTCGCTCGTCACATTGCTGATCGAGGTTGTGCCCGGCGATCCGGCGACGGTGATATTGGGCGAAACCGCGACCCAGGAACAGATCGAGAATTTTAGGACAAAGCACGGTCTCGACCGGCCGGCATTTTTTATGTCCTACAGTTCCGACAGCGGTTTTGTCTGGAACGGAATGGAAAATCGCTATGCCGAATATTGGCAGGGCCTCTTGCAAGGCGATCTCGGCACGTCGTTTCAAACCGATCGTCCGGTCTCGGAGATGATATTTGAACGTTATCCGTCAACTATAAAGCTGGCTATCGCGGCGATGCTCGTTGCTATCGGGATTGCCCTGCCGCTCGGGGTTTTAGCGGGTTCGCGAAAAAATTCGCTGGTGGATAATTTCGCGTCGTTTTTTGCATTGATGGGCATTTCGCTCCCGACTTTTGTTGTCGGCCCATTCCTCGTTTATATTTTCGCGGTCAAATTAGGTTGGTTTTCAGCGACCGGAAGTTATTATCCCGAGGACATAATATTGCCCGCCGTCACTCTCGGAGCCGCTTTGTCAGCAATTTTGACACGTATGGTCCGCTCCAGCGTGATCGAGGAACTTGGCGAAGATTACGTTCGCACCGCTCGGGCAAAGGGCGTCAGCGAACGAATGGTTTTGTACAAACACGTCCTCAAAAACGGATTGATACCCGTCGTGACTATACTCGGGCTGCAGCTCGGCGTTTTGCTTGCCGGTGCGATCATTACCGAAAAGATATTTAATTGGCAGGGCCTCGGACTACTGCTGCTTGACGAAGGGATCGGCAAACGAGACTATCGCCTCGTCCAGGGTTGTGTTTTGGTGATCAGCGTCACATTTATTTTGGCAAATTCGCTGACGGATCTGGTTTATCGCAAACTCGATCCGAGGATCAGACTCACGTAAATGGGCCGTTTAGCATACATCGGATTCGCGATCGCGGCGCTGTTTATTCTGGCAGCGATCTTTGCGCCGTTTATCGCGACGCATGACGTCAATGCCCAGGATCTGTTTATGAGGTATGTGCCGCCGACCGCCGAGCACTGGTTTGGCACTGACGGCCTGGGACGTGACGTTTTTTCGAGGGTCGTGTTCGGAGCCAGAATTTCGCTCGAAGTTGGCATAACGGTTGTTGTCGTTTCATCGGTCATCGGCACGATCATCGGAGCGATCGCCGGGTTTTACGGCGGATTTATCGATAAATTCCTTTCGGGTTATGTCTTTAATGTTTTTCTCGCTTTCCCGGGCCTGTTGCTCGCGATAGCATTGGTCGCTTTTTTGGGGGCGGGGCAGGGTAAATTGGTGGCGGCACTTTGCGTCATCGGCTGGGTCGGTTACGCCCGAGTTATGCGCGGTCAGGTCCTCAAAGTCCGAGAATACGATTACGTTCTCGCCGCCCGGGCCTTGGGAGCCAGTAATTTTCGGATCCTGTTCACACATATTTTGCCAAACGCCGTCCAGCCGCTGATCGTTCAGGCATCCCTCGGAATGGCGGGAGCGGTTTTGTCCGAAGCGTCGTTATCGTTTCTCGGACTCGGTATACCGCCACCGTCCCCTAGTTGGGGAACGATGATCGACGAAGCCCGGCAATACTTTAGCAATTCGCCCCACGTTTTGTTATTCCCCGGCCTGGCAATAGCGATGACAGTTCTCGCATTTAATTTTATCGGAGACGGGCTGCGAGAATACCTCGATCCCAAACAGCGAAGCAGATAAAGATGGCCGCAGCCAAATTCAAAATATTTCCTCTCGGAGACACGGCTCTGACCGTGGAATTTGGCCGGATAATCTCACCAAAATTAAACAATTACGCGATCGAACTTTCGGCATTGTTAGAGTCCGACCCTTTCCCCGGCTTTATCGAATCTGTTCCCGCCTACGCCTCGACGACCGTGTTTTACGATATCGTCGAAGTCAGACGTGCCTTTCCCGAATTCGAATCGGCGTTTAAAGCCGTAAAGAATATTGCGAATACACTAGCAGGAAGCCTTGATCAGCAGCAGCCAAATTCAGGGCGAGCCGTCGAGATACC
>JBGTCS010000389.1:0-2244 GCA_041748715.1 Pyrinomonadaceae bacterium
CGATAGCCGCGGCCTTTTTGAGAACACCGAGCGCCCGGATAACCTCACGCGGCATGACATCAAAACCGATATCAAAATGCTTTAACGATCTCTGCGTTTGGGCCCCCCAATATGCCTCTGTCGGAACTTCGATCTCACCCATCGAATCGGTTTCGCTCCGCGTTTTAATTACTTTTTCTGCTGCTTCTGACATATATGAATATTTCCTACGATCTGCGACTTTAATTTTATCCGAAAATCGCCAAGAACATAATCTTGACACGATTTCTCTCAAAACCTACGATATGAGAGTAATTTTTTTCAATTCTCTCGTCGCCCATCCAATGGACAATCTAAAACATATATTCAAACTTTATTTTAGGCCAGCTTCGGCGATGAGCGACATTATGGATAGCGGAAGTTGGATGTTCGCGGCAATCGCGGTTTTAATCGTGTCTTTGCCGTTTTTTGTGACGGTGAATGCAAAGCTCGAAACCGTATACCGCGTTCCATCGTTTGCCGAATATTATCAGCCGCCTCACGAAAATAACGCCGATCCCCAGCGGACGAAGGTTGAATACGATCGGGCGATGCTGGATTACAACAACGCTAGGGCGGACTATCAGAAAGTGCCGCTTGTTGGCGACCGGTTCTATGATTTTTTCTCATTTGAGGCGGGCAAATTTTTTGAGCCGCTTTTGCTGCTTTCAATATTCTATGTTCCTGTGGCGGTACTTTTGATGAGCATTTTTGGCGGCATCGGAGGTTTTGCACTTGTCTTACGCCGAGATTATGGAACGCTGGCAGTTTGCACACTTACGGCTTGGGCGGCGGCACATTTACCATTCGCCGTCGCCGGTGTTTTACTCTTCGGGCAAATACTTGATCCGCAAATTTATCTTGGATTCTGGGCCGGAAGCTCGTTGATCTTTGGCATATTGATGGTCTTTGCCCTTCGCACAGTGTTTGGTTCAAATTACGTTACGGCGATTCTGGTTGTCAGCATCGCGTGGCTCTCGCTAAGTTTTGGCATGCACGTTTTCCACTATTTTTCGCCTTGGCTTTTCTCGCCGTTTTTGATCTTTTTCGCGTTCATCTATTTAGGCGGGTTTCTCGGCGGCGAGATTCGGGGGTTTGGCAACGCATTTCGCCAAAAGCAAAATTTCAAACGCTTTCTCCATAATGCAACGGTCAACCCGAAAGACGCAGACGCCCACGTTCAACTGGGCCTTATCTACTTGCAACGCCGTCAGGAATCAAAGGCCATTGATCATCTAAACAAGGCTATCGAGATAGATAAAACCGAGATCGACGCCAATTATGAGCTTGGTAAAATTGCCCGAGCTAAGGGCGATCTACAGGCATCACTTGATCATTTCGCGATCGTTGTCGAGCAAAACGAGAAGTTTTCACTGAGCGAAGTGTGGCGCGAGATCGGGGCGACATATCTGGAAGCGAATATGCTTAACGAAGCCCGCGAAGCTCTCGAAAAATTTGTAGAACGCCGTTCCGCTGAGGTCGAAGGACTGTATTACCTAGGTAAAGTATATAAGGCTCAAGGCGAATCAGAAAAGGCTCGTGAGATGTTTGAGGAAGCTATCAATTCGGCAAAGAGTATGCCAGTTTACCGGCGGCGAAAGATCAAACATTGGAGCAGATTGGCTCAAAAGGATCTCTAATTTGCCAAGCCGGTAATAACTCAAGATACATTTGCCAGGCTTTGCGATCTTTGCGACTCAGCGGGAAAATATCTCCCGCAGAGCCGCAATGGACGCAATGTTCGAAGCAATTCTCCTCGATCTTAATCTACTCGCCGCCGGCTTTTTAAATCGAAACTATAAATTTGGCTCTTTTAGCAGCAGTTCCACGTCTGAGCGGAGCGTTGATTCGAGAACAATGCCCGTATATTTTTTCGCCAGATGCCCTTTTTGATCGTAAAGAAACGTCGTCGGCAAAGCCATGCCGTCGCCAACGATATTTGGATCAAACCCCTGATTCAGGATTGGGTATTTTATCTGATAATTTTTGACAAAAGCTTTGACAGCGTCGGCATCTTCGTCGACGGTCACACCAACGAATTCAACATCCCGGTCGCGATATTCATTTGCAAACGCGACCAATCCCGGCGTCTCGATCCGGCACGGCGGGCACCATGTCGCCCAATAATTGACAACAACAACCTTGCCGCGGTGTTCGGCAAACGTCCAGGTTCCACCTTCAATATTATCCAGCGAAAAATCGGCAGCAGCCTTTCGTTCGCTAACC
>JBGTCS010000390.1:0-6254 GCA_041748715.1 Pyrinomonadaceae bacterium
CTGGGCGTAGGTCTTGGCGAGGCGTGGATGCCCTTTGCCCTTGAAAGAAAATATCCGAATGCCGGACAGGAGTGGAAATGGCAGTACGTGTTTCCCTCAACAAAAATATCGCCGACCCGCGAGGACGCCAAACCCCGACGACACCATACATCGGAAACTACGATTCAAAAAGCAGTAAAGAAGGCTAGGGACGAAGCGGGAACCGTTAAGCACGGAAACTGCCATACCTTTCGGCACAGTTTTGCAACGCATCTACTGGAAAATCATTATGACATACGCACCGTTCAGGAGTTGATCGGCCACAAGGATGTGAGGACGACCCAGATTTACACCCATGTTCTAAAAAATAAGTCGTTCGTCAAAAGCCCTTTGGATATATGAACCAGCCACACGCCGATTTTATCCCTCTCGATTTTATGGAAGTTCCGGCTGATGAGCAGGCTCGACGGGCGGATGATTTCTTTGAGATGATCAACCGTCGCCGAACCGTACGCGAGTATTCGGATCGCGCCGTGCGGATTGAATTGATCGAAACCGCTATAAAGACTGCTGGTACGGCTCCGTCGGGAGCTCACCTTCAGCCGTGGCGGTTTGTTGTTGTGAGGGACGCGGAAGTCAAAGCGAAAATTCGCGAAGCGGCCGAGAAAGAGGAATACGAAAGCTATCACAACCGCATGAGCGAGAAGTGGCTGCGGCGTCTGGCCCCGCTTGGGACCGATGAACACAAACCGTTTCTCGAGATCGCTCCGTATTTGATCGTTGTTTTTCGCATCACGACTCTTATCGAAAGCGGCGAAACCGAACCGACCTATTATTCACAGGAATCGGTGGGTATCGCGGTCGGGCTGCTGCTTGCGGCCCTGCACAATATGGGCCTCGCGACGCTGACTCACACGCCAAGCCCGATGAAGTTTTTGCAGGAAATTTTAGGACGCCCAAAGAACGAAGTGCCTTTCGTGCTTATCCCTGTCGGCTATCCGGCCGAAAACGCAAAAGTGCCAAATATCAAGCGAAAAGAACTTAATGAAATTATGACAGTGATCTAACCGAATGACTGATCATTATGGCAATCGTAAGGTCATCCCTGCCCGAAATTGCAGATAATCTTCGGCGCTTTGCTGCGGCCGCTCGAGCATCGGCACGTGGCCGATGCCTTTCATAATTGTGACCTGAGAGTTTGGCATCAGCTTGTGCAGCACATCGGCTGTGGCGACATTGATCAATTGATCTTCGTCGCCCCAAACGATCAGGGTAGGCATGGCCAATCCACTTATCCGCTCTTCGATCGAATCGGTAGCGAATTGCTGGAAAATACGCTTTTCAAGCTCGTAATTACCAATTCGCTCCTGCGCCAGAACATTTAGAACTGGCCGTGGCACAAATGGCCGTTCGCTCATAACACGGTCAAAAAGAACTAAAAACTCGGCCTCGTTTCGCACGAGCAACGGGTTCTCACCAGTTTCTAGAATGGTGTTGCGAATTTCGTTATCGGGTACGGACCATATCCCAGCAGTATCAATCAGCCACAGGCTTTTCACCTCAGTCGGATATAAAGCGGCGTAGGACAACGCTATCTGCCCGCCCATAGAATTACCGCCGAAGTGTAGATTTTTGATCTCCAACGCCAGTGCGAGTGCCTTTAGACGTTTAGCTTGTTCCGTTGGCGAATAATCAGCATCCTGCGGATGAGCAGATTCGCCAAAGCCGATGTGATCTGGAATGATCACGCGATAATGTCCCGTCAGAAAACGCGCTACCCGTGCAAAATTGTCCTTGTTTCCGCCAAAACCATGAAGCAGCATCAACGGTTCGCCCTGTCCGCCTTCCAGATAGACGTAACGTGTGCCGTCGGGAAGCTCGATTGCTTTGTGAACAAGCCCAGCTCGCGAGCGTTCGAGTCCAACAAAAAAACGGGTAGCAGTGCCGGGGGCCAGGTAAACAAAGCCAATGATTCCAACAATAACAAGAATCGCTATTGCCAAAATAACCACCGTGATACGTTTGAGGAATTTCTGCATAAACCCGGATTCGTCATTAGCGTAAAATCTCCGATTTCGTGCGCAAGCCCGCGCGTAAGCAAGGGCGTATTGCGCAGCTCGGAGGTCACGCCTCCCCCCAAAACCTGACTCGGATGTGTCGCCCTTGCTTACGCGCGGGCCCCCCGCATTGGTCTTCAATCTCAAAAACGCCCAACGCCGAATCTCGGTAAATCCTGCTCCGACCAATTACGACTTGATTGACTACGCATAAAGCGCAATGTAAGTTCGCGATTTTGGCATCTTGATATTCAGTTTCCGGGTGGAAAGAGCAGTCGTACTTATCTGCAATCTCGAGGCAATGTCATATCGGATCAGCAATAATCAAATTGCCCTGGCCCGGACCAATCCTATTCTTGCACCACCCATAGCTCACTGTTTCCGTAGGTTTCTACTTCAACGATTCATAAACTCCGCGACAACAGGGGCGTGATCGGAGGGCCGGTCGAGACCTCGTGGAGATTTGTCGATCCAGCAATCGGTGCAGCGGTCAGCAAGAGAAGGCGAAGCCCAAATATGATCGAGTCGAAGACCGCGATCCTTTTCGAAAGCGTGATGAAAATTGCTCCACCACGAATACTCACGCTCGCCTCCGTTGATCTGGCGATAAACATCGACAAAGCCCCATTTTTTTAATTCCTGAATCGCTTCGCGCTCGGGTTTGGAAAAGTGCATTTTGTCTCGCCAAAGCATCGGGTTCCAGACGTCGAGTTCGTGCGGAGCCACATTTAAGTCTCCGCACAAGAGAACAGCGTCAGATTTTTCGAAATTCGCGTAAAAATATTGTCGAAGGCGCTCGATCCATTCGAGCTTAAACTTGAATTTATCGCTCCCAAATTTTGTCCCGTGAGGTACGTAGACATTGGCCACCTGAATTCCATCAATCGTTGCAGTGATCAGCCGTCTCGGAGCGTCAGACGCGTCACCGGGAAAATTCTTCTTCAGATCTTCCACAGGATATTTCGAGATGATCGCAACGCCGTTGTAAGCGCTTTCACCGTGAAATGCGATATACGGGAAACCTAAATCGCGAAACTGTTGATGCGGAAACTTTACATCAACGCATTTGGTTTCCTGCAGGCAGAGCACATCGGGCTGATTTGCGGTGCACCAACTGACGACATGTTCAATTCGAGCGTTTATCGAGTTAATGTTCCAGGTGGCGATTTTCACTAGGCAAATATCTTAGAATTCATGGCCACGTCACGCGAAAAGATGAGGGTCTAATTTGAAGAAAAGTGGTTTAACGCGACGGCAATATTTGGAAATTGGGCAAGAAGTTTTTTGTCGGAAGTGACGAGCTTAACGTTCAATCTTTCGGCAAGGGCAACAAACTCACAATCGTAAGCGGTGCAGCCTGACGCGTTCGCAAGTTCGAGAATTCGGTCTGTATCCATTGCGAATTCGTGTTCTATTAGAATGGTCATCGCATCACTCATGTATTCCTTAGCGGCCGTGACGTCAAACGCCCCGCTTCTTAAATAAACCGTTAACAGATTGAGCATCTCAGAACGCCAAAGGTTTGGTGCCGCCCAGATCGGGTCAATAGCTCTGACGGTCTCAGCCAGTTCGGTTGAGTCACCGGGAATAATGAAATAAGCGATAACGTTAGTATCGACAACGATCACGGACGGCCCTCATTCTTTGCGGTTTCCAATATCTCGTCCGTTAGCCAAACGCCCTTTTCACCAAGTTTTGCTCGATTTTGTCTTATCCGCTCGACGGCGCTGTCGAGATCGCGCTCTTCGTCAGCAAGTGCTTTCTCCAAATGGACGACAGCTTCGTTATTAATACTCCGGCGGTTCCGCTTAGCCGTTTTAGCTAACGCCGCATAAATTTCATCTGGTAAATTTTTTATAGTTAATGTTGCCATAAGATCTTAAGATATATTCAAAATGCAGTCCGACCGCATCCACAACACCTCCTACCGCAAGTATGTTTCATGCCCGGGAATTTGTAAATTATTTCTCCCATCAATTTCCTATAGCTTGAACTCAGCGACAACGGGAGTGTGGTCGCTGGGCCGTTCGCCGGCACGCGGCCCTTTGTCGATCCAGCAGCCGGTACATTTCTCAGCGAGCGATGGCGAGGTCCAGATGTGGTCGATCCGCAGGCCGCGATTTCGCTGCCAGGCACCTTCGCGGTAATTCCACCACGAAAATTCCTGTAGGTCGCCGTTCATTTTGCGGAACACATCGACAAAACCCCACTGTTTGACGTGATGAATGGCGGCCCGTTCGGGTTTTGAAAAATGCAGCTTGCCTTGCCACTGTGGGACGCTCCAGACATCGAGTTCGTCGGGAGCGACGTTAAAATCACCGCAAAGCAGGACGTCCTTGCCGAGATCACATTTGTCGTCAAACATTTTTCGCAGCTTCATCAGCCAATCGAGCTTAAATGTAAATTTATCCGACCAGAGCTCGGTCCCGTTTGGAATGTAGGTGTTGACGATCCTGACATTCTTGATCGTAGCGGCGATCAGCCGCTTTGGTTGATCGGCGTCGTCATCGTGAAACCCCTTTTGGATGTCAGCGATCTCGTGCCTGGATATGATCGCCACGCCGTTGTAGGATTTTTCGCCAAAAAAAGCGACCTGAAACCCGGCCTCATTGATGGCCTGATAGGGAAACCCTTCGTCGAGCACCTTGGTTTCCTGCACGCACAAAACATCCGTCCCCGTCGTATTTAACCAATCGAGCATCGAATCGAGTCTGAGCCTGATGGAATTTACGTTCCATGTTGCGATCTTCATCTTTCCTTTCCTTTGCGGGCGAGTCGGTAGTCGAAAATAAATGGTTCGGGCGGTCCCAATTTCACCTTCGAGAAATTTTCATGCTCGACATTTATCAAGTAATTATATTCTCCGCGGACGATTACACTCGGCACCTTTAGAACAACCGAGATCCGCGAACGAGCCCATTTATCTCCGATAGCCTGCGTCTCCGGCGGGATAATTGCGTCGGTCAAGTTTGGAGGGATCTCGGCATAATCCGAAATGTCTGCAACGACCCGCTCATCAAACTCGACGGTGGCCAAGGAATACTCGGACATCATCTCCTCTTCTTCAAGATGTACGAGTACTTCGAGTATAGCAAGGGAAACTGTCCCAGATGCGTACATCAGACGCGTCCCAGGTGTGTTCCACCTGCCTCCAAATCGATACGCCCCCTCGCCATCAAACCACACGGCGGAGTGCTTCGTTTTGAAGATTCTATGGGCCGAAAACATTAAGAAAAGACGCCGTGCTCAAGCCTTCCGATCAGGTTCTCGACCTCACGCGACCCGACCTCGGTTGCGGACATTTCCAGCGGCATTAGTCCACCAAATGCACGTTTTGGCGACACAAACCAGCGAACCGCAGCCGCCTTATCACCTTCAAAAAGCTCAAAGGCCTGCGCCAGCAGACGCGAAACGGAAATAAGCCGATCAGATTCCTCGGGCGACAGTCGTTTCTCATTTCGCCTCCGCGTCAGCGTTCTCGGTGTAATCCGCAGGGAAACGCGGAGTTTATCAAGCGAAAGGCCCGTCGTTTTGCACAGTCTTTCAAGGGCGCTAAACGAAATCCCGGCCTCGACTTTTTTCGCTAACCGCAAGTTAGTTCCAGTGCCGATTCCGAGCAATTTGACGGCGGTAAATCTTTGGCCGTTTGTTCTTGATTTAGCGAGCGATTCAGACATTATTTTATTCCTTTGACAGATGCCGGTCATACGCCATCTGGCTAATTATTATACGCCATATTGCCATACGTGCCAATCTCAGGTTACCGGACCGCTATTGTTTCCGTTTCCCGCCCGAATTCCGTTCCCAAAACACACCGTCGGAAAATCCCTGGATCGAGCGATCGGTCTCGGCCGTTTCAAGACGCTTTTGGGCGATAAGGCAATATTGCTCGTCGGACTCGATCACGATGAAATCTCGATCAAGCTTGCGGGCGGCGACGGCCGTTGTTCCGCTGCCGGCAAACGGATCGAGAATCAGATCGCCTGGGTTTGTGCTCGCCAGAATCACTTTGGCGAGCAGCTTTTCGGGTTTTTGGGTCGGGTGATCAGTGTTTTCAGGCATCGACCAAAACGGGACGCTTATATCAGTCCAGATGTTTGACGGATGCGTATCGCGAAAATTGCCGTCCTGCCCTGTATCCCAATCTTTCGGCAAACCATTTTCTTTATACGGAGCCAAAACCTTTCGCCTCAGTTTCACCTTGTCGAGATTGAATGT